>JAKJEU010000164.1 GCA_022705265.1 Pseudomonadota bacterium
ATGATGTCAACAAACAACATTTTGTCTCCTGCTAATGGTAAGCCAATTATCGTTCCAACTAAGGATATCGTGCTTGGTATTTACTATCTTTCTATTGCCAGAGACAATTTAAAAGGTCACAATTCTTTGTTCGGGTCCTTAGACGAAGTTCATTTGGCTTTGTATGAAAAACTCGTAACTTTACACACAAAAATCCGTGCAAGAATGGAATTTATGGGCGAAGATGGCAAACTTTATCAAAAAGTTATCGAAACAACTCCTGGTAAGATGATTATTTGGGAAATTATGCCAAAACATGCAAGAGTTCAATATGCTTTGATTGATAAACTTTTGAACAACAAAGAAATTTCTAACCTCGTGGATGTTATATATCGTCATTGTGGTCAAAAAGAAACTTGTATCTTTGCTGATAAATTGATGGCTCTTGGTTTTAAATATGCTGCTTTATCTGGAATTTCTTTCGGTAAAGACGATTTGATTGTGCCAAAAGCAAAAGAAAAATTAATCAAAGAAACCGAAGGTCAAGTAAAAGAATTCGAAAAACAATACCAAGATGGTTTGATTACTAAAGGTGAAAAATATAACAAAGTCGTCGATGCTTGGACTGCTTGCTCTGACAAAGTTATGAAAGAAATGATGAAGGTTATTTCGACCACCGAAGATGGAAAACCAATTAACTCTGTATACATTATGGCTAACTCTGGTGCCCGTGGTTCTGCGGCTCAAATGAAACAGCTTGCTGGTATGCGTGGTTTGATGGCTAAACCAAGTGGTGAAATTATCGAAACTCCAATTATTTCGAACTTTAAAGAAGGTTTGACCGTTTTGGAATACTTTAACTCTACCCACGGTGCTCGTAAAGGTTTGGCTGATACAGCTTTGAAAACTGCGAACTCTGGTTACCTTACAAGAAGGTTGGTGGATGTTGCTCAGGATGCGATTATTACCGAAGGCGATTGCGGAACTTCAAAAGGTCTTACAGTTACCGCAGTTATCGAAGGTGGTGATGTCGTGGTTCCATTAAGTGAAAGAATTTTGGGAAGAACTGTACAAGGTGATGTTGTTGATCCTTCTACTGGCGAAGTATTGTTCAAAGACGGACATCTTTTCACTGAAAACGATGTTGATGCAATCGAAAATTCAGGTGTGGATAGCGTTGTTATTCGTTCCCCACTTACTTGCGAAGCTCATCACGGTGTTTGTGCAAAATGTTATGGTCGTGACCTTTCTCGTGGTACTCCGGTTAATATTGGTGAAGCTGTGGGTGTTATTGCGGCTCAATCTATCGGTGAACCTGGTACTCAGTTAACCATGAGAACTTTCCATATCGGTGGTGCGGTGCAAAAGGGTGCGGAACAATCTTCTGTTGATGCTTCATTTGATGCTAAGATTAAGCTTCTTAACTATTCTGGTGTTACAAATGCTGAAAAACGCTTGGTGGTTATGTCAAGAAACTGTGAACTTTCATTGCTTGATGCAAGAGGAAAAGAAAGAGCAAGACATAGACTTCCTTATGGTACTAAAATCTTGGTCAAAGATGGTGCTAAGGTCGTTAAAGGCCAAAGAGTTGCTGAATGGGACCCATTCACTATGCCAATTATTACTGATACAAAAGGTAAGGTTAAATTCGTTGATTTGATCGTGGGCGAAACTTTCCGTGAAGTTGTTGATGAAGCAACAGGCATGAATGCAAGAGTTATCATGGATTGGAAACAACAAGCAAGAACAGCGTCAAGAAAACCTGAAATTTGTTTGATGAGCGAAGATGGTAAGAGTGTTCTCAGACTTCCAAACGGTATGAAAGCAAGATTCTTCTTACAACCTGATGCTATTTTGACAATCGAAGATGGCTCGACCGTTGAAATTGGTGATATTATTGCTAAACTTCCTCGCGAAACTTCAAAGACAAGGGATATCACCGGTGGTCTTCCAAGGGTTGCGGAATTGTTCGAAGCAAGAAGACCAAAAGATCATGCTATTTTATCTGAAATCGATGGTAAAGTCGAACTTGGCAAAGACCAAAAGATTAAGAGAAAAATCGCTATTTACAACGAAGAACTTGATAAATCGGTTGAATATGTAATTCCAAAAGGTAAGCATATCGCGGTTCGTGAAGGTGATTATGTAAAACGCGGAGATGTATTGGTCGAAGGTAATCCAGTTCCACACGATATTTTAAGAATTTTGGGTGTTGAACAACTTGCACATTATCTTATCAAAGAAGTTCAAGATGTTTACCGCTTACAAGGTGTTAAAATTAACGATAAACATATCGAAGTCATTGCAAAACAAATGTTGCAAAAGAACGAAGTTATCGATTGTGGTGATACTACCTTCTTAAACGGCGAACAAGTTGACAGCAAAACTTTGGAAAAAGAAAACGAAAGAACTTGTGCATTAGGTGGAAGACCTGCAAAAGTTGAACCAGTATTACTTGGTATCACAAAAGCATGTTTACAAACATACTCATTTATTTCTGCTGCTTCGTTCCAAGAAACAACCAGAGTATTAACCGAAGCTGCGGTTGCTGGTAAAGTTGACAGCTTAGACGGATTAAAAGAAAATGTTATCGTGGGTCGTTTGATACCTGCTGGTACTGGTGCTTTGATGAACCGTTTAAGATCACTTGCAAGCGAAAGAGATGCTTTGGGAATTGAACCAAAGGTTGAACAAATCGAAGCAAAGTAATCTTTGTTAAACAATGAAAAAGAGGTTAGGGTAAAAATCCCTAGCCTCTTTTTTTTATGCTCGTTGTTTAGTAAGGTTTAATTCAAAGTTTCGGGTGGAGTGTCAACTTTTCTTAACACTTTTAATATCATTTTAATTATAAAAAAAATTGAATAACAAATAAGCCAAGTTTTATTAAATATTATTAATCCCAATCGCTTTCTTTGGTTTTTCCAGTTTGGCAAAAATCTTTGAATTCGTTTATATACTTTTTAAAATCTGAATTGATTTCGTAAATTCGGTTAATCGAAGACCAATCAAGATTCAGTCTTTCATGAGCGGGTATTACAATCTCGCTTTCGCTTGGGTTTTCTATATCAAGGCGAATAATTCCAATTCCATGAAGGCTTGATAACATTTCGATTTCGGATTTTATATCCTCTCTTATTTCGGTGGCGACAAGATAACCATAATTTGCCCACGAAGAATTGCTGACGGTTTGAAAGAAATCTTTTCTGATATTTGAAGGATTTAGGATTTTTTTGATTTCAAAGCTTAATAATTTAGCCCGTTTTTCGCCGAAACATAAGGCGCATTCCTTTGCTTTGCCCCATTTTTTGGTTAAATCTTCCATCGCCACAATATCAGGATGAAGCCATTTATTGCCATTTTCTCCGCGATTATTTGATGATTTTCTTTCGTCAATTCTCATCGCATAAAGTTTAAGTTCGGAT
>JAKJEU010000010.1 GCA_022705265.1 Pseudomonadota bacterium
TTGATTTCAAAAAGAAAAAATATATAACAAGACAATAAAACAAACATAATTGATATAAAAATTCTTATATCACAATCATCAACCATTAATCTGTTTGGCAAAAATTTAAAATAAATAAGTCTTTGAATTAATATAAAATATGAAACCGAAATTATAAGCAAAAATTTACCAAAAACTCTCAAATCTATTATTTTAAAAGGAATAAAATTCAAAATAATTCCTAAAATAAATAAAGCTGGTGCAATATATAAATAATTTTGATTGTAAAGTGCAATTAAACAAATCGATACCGCCGAAAATAAAGCATTTATAAAAATAACAAAAGCATTATTTTTATAATCATAATCAGCAAAAAAATCTTCAAGTTTTATCAGAAAAGAAGAGCTTAAAAGAGAGCTTTTTTCCATAAATTTTTTTACAATCATTTATATTTGCTCCTTAAAAAATATAACAAAGAAAAAGCAAAAAAAGACATTAATAAAAATATTAAAACTATTTTATTTTCATAAAAATGTTCCACTTTATTTACAAATAACACACCCAAAAAATATAATAAAATCCATATAATAAAGGGAATAATCCTTTTATAAATAAAAATTATTGGAAAAGTCAAAACAACAAAAATAATCATATCAAAAGTATAATTCGTATAAACAAAAAACATATTATCAAAAAGATAAAACGATAAAAAAGTCGTTACAAAACCAATTATTATAAGCAAATCTTTTAAATAATATTTAATTTGATTTATTAGCGGAATTAAAAAACTTGTCATTATTATGATTGATAAAATCAAAAACTTATCAAAATCATCAATTTTTTTGTAATTTTTATAAAAAAACAATCCAAAATAAAAATAAGCAAAGCAAAATACAAAAAACAACAAGCAATCAAATATCAATTTACCCCATAAATGCTTGTCTTTGATAAGATTTAACGACTTTAAATATGTTGACAAATTTATTATATCTCTTTGATAAATAAGATATAAAACATTATTATTAATTTCTTTTTCAATTAATGGTTTGTTTTTCATAAAAAGACTCTTTCATTATTTATTAAATATTAGTATATTAAAATTCTTAAAGCTAAGTAAAAATAAAATTAAGGCAAATTATAACTTTGAAAATAATAACATCTTATATATTAAAACAAATCATCGCTGGATTTTTAATACTTACTTTATCCTTACTTAGTATAGTTTGGTTAAGTCAAAGTTTAAGATTCATAAACATGACAATTGGTAAGGGGTTGCCTTTTTCGATATTCATTAAAATAACAATTTTACTTATTCCAAAATTTTTGATTGTGTTATCTCCAATATCATTATTTGCCGTTATATTATTCGTTTACAACCGAATGAGCGCTGACAGAGAGTTAATCGTTCTTAAATCTTCAAGTTTTAGCAATTTTGAACTTGCAAAGGCTCCAATAATAACTTCCTTTTTCTTAACTTTGGTGGGATTTGTTTTATCTCTTAAAATTATTCCCGAAACCCACATGGCTTTTCGTGATTTACAATGGCAAATAAGAAATGATGTAAGCCATTTAATCGTTCAAGAAGGTGCTTTTAACTCTATTGACAACAACACAACCGTCTATGTCGAAGAGATTGACAGCAAAAATAATCTTAAAAACATTATTATAAACATAAAAAGCAAAGATAAAAATGCTACTGTATTGGCTAAAAACGGGGCCCTTGTTTATTCAAACGGCGTGCCTAAAATAATTATGCAAGAAGGTTCAAGACAAGAACTTGATAATAAAACAAAAATATTTTCAGTCCTTCATTTTGACAGCTATACCATGGATTTTGACAGTATTTTAGAAACCGAAAAAAAACGAAACATGAAATATGAAGAGCTTTATGTAAAAGACCTTAAACAAATGCTTGAAAATAAGAATATTTCTAAACAAGAAGTATTAAAGATTAAGTCAGAAATAAATGACAGACTTTCAAAACCTTTATATAACTTTGCTTTTGGATTGCTTGGTTGTGTTGGAATGTTGCTGGGGCATTTTAATCGAAGAGGAAGCGTCCTTAAAACTTGTTTTATGATATCAATCATGGTTGTTATTCAATCTTTATCTTTAAGTATTGAAAATCTTTCTTCACGAAACGATAATTTCATATTTTTTATGTATACTCTCCCTTGTTTTGTTATTATTTCATGTTTTTATTTGCTTATTAACGATTATCCTTTAAGACCTTTTTTAAATTTTTATTGCTTGATTAAAAATTTTTTCATAAAGTCTAATAAGTCATGAGAAAATATATCGCATATTTAATTTTAGTAATCCTATCAATTCCTTTTAAAACAAAGGCGGAGGAGAATAATTTTGATGATTTAAAAGCATCAAAAAACGACCCTACTGATTTTTCTGCGGACAAGGTTATTTATGATGATAAAAACAAAAAAGTAATTGCCATAGGAAATGTTGAAGCCGTGCATGAAGGAGCGATTTTAGTCGCAGACCGACTTGAATACGACATGGTAAAAGACATAATAATTGCAAAAGATAATGTTGTAATCTCTTACAGTGATGGTAAAACCGTATTTTCTGACCGTGCTGAGGTTTCTTCTGATTTTAAAAAAGGCTTGGCGGAAAATATTATTATAAAAAACTCTGATGGTTCCTCTTTCACAGCAAAATATTTAAAATCTGAAAGTGACAAAGTTTTAAAAATGAAAAGAACTTCATATACTCCTTGCGATTTATGTGAAGGTAAATCCCCTTCTTGGCAATTAAAGGCAAGAAAAGCAACTTATGAACAAGAAGAAGAAAAAACCACCTATACTCATGCTTATCTTGATATTTTTGGTGCTCCATTATTTTATGTTCCTTATTTTTCTTATACCAACGACAAAAGTGATTCAAAGACTGGGTTTCTAACCCCAAGATTTGGAAATTCCAGCAATCTTGGTTTTATGTTTTCAACACCTTTTTTCGTTCATATAAATGATCACCATAAGATGACTTTAACCCCTACTTACCTTTCAAAGGAAAATCCCTTGTATCAAGGGGAATACAACGGCATTACAAACCATTCAAACATTGATTTCAACGGTTATTATATAAATCAAAAAGATAGTAACGACCGTCATTATATAAACACAAATATAACGACTCATTACAATTCTTATTTCCGTTCAAGGATGGATGTTCATAATATTTCTGATGAAACTTTTTTAAAAGTTTATTCTCTGCCAAATGACGAAGAACCTTGGCTTATGAGTGAAGTTGCCTTGGACGGTTTTTCAAGAAATTCAAATTTCAACATGACATATTATCATTTCAAGGATTTAAGAGCCGATGTTGAAAACGACACTATGCCTGAAATTTTACCAAGTATAAATTATAATTATATAAGTGATCCTTCAAGGTTTGGTAGTTTTTATAATGTAAATGTTAATACTTTGATGCTTACCAGAAAGCAAGAAGGTAAAGAAAGAGAAACATATCAAAGATACACCACCGAACTTGAATACAATCTTCCTTTAAACGGTGCGATTGGCGAAAAATATAATTTAAGCGCTTCTGTAAGGGGTGATTTATACCGTCTTGATGACACAATTAACCCAGAAGGCGATACTTATTCTGATACAAAGGCTAAGGCTTATCCTGAACTTGCTTTTGAAACCTCATATCCGTTTGAAAGAACCGATTATTTAAGCACTCAAATAATTGAACCTACTGCTACTTTTATAACTTCACCAAATCAAAAAGAAATTGACATTCTCCCTAACGAAGACAGCCGAGAATTCGAACTTAACGATACAAATATCTTAACTAATAACCGATACACTGGTTATGATAAGGTTGAAACAGGAACAAGAGTAAATTATGGTTTAAATTGGAATATTTATGGTCATTCTGGCTATACTCTTACAAACTTTATCGGGCAAAGTTACCGTTTTACTGAAAAGAATGATTTTCCGACAAATTCTGGTTTAGAGGATAATTTTTCTGATTATGTCGGTGCGATGAGTTTTTACGGATATGATTTCCTTAACATGGATTACAGGTATAGGCTTCAAAAAGAAGATTTAAAAATGAACCGAAGTGAACTTGACCTTAATGTTGGAAATTCCTTCTTACGAACAAACATAAGATATTTATTCATCGAATCAAGTTCCAGCCAATTTTCAGATTTCAAAGACAGAGAAGAACTTAATCTTGGGCTTGGCTCTAATCTTACTCAATACATCAAAGCATATGTTTCAACGAAACGAAATTTAATTGCCGATGAAACCATTGAGAATAAATTTAGAATCGGATATGAAGACGAATGTATGTCTCTTAGCCTTAATTTAAAAAAAGACCTTACAAATGACCGTGATTATAAGGGAGACACCTCTGTAATGCTTGTACTTGAACTTAAAACTTTGGGAGTTTTAAGAACAGGTGACCTTACAGTAGAATAAAAAATAATGATAAGAAGAAGATATAGATATTCTCGAAAAAGAGAAGAAGAAGTAATAACGACCAGAAAATGCGACCACGAAGGATGCAATGGCAAGGGTTTATACAAAGCTCCGAAAGACCGTTCTTTAAAAGAATATTATTGGTTTTGTGAAAAACATATCAAAGAATATAATGAAAATTGGAACTTTTATCGAGGACTTAGCGACGAAGAAATTGACAAAGAAATATCCTCTTCTTATGTTTGGGACAGACCTACTTTTAAATTTGGCACTTATGATGCTCATAAAACTTTTTCAAAAGCCGCAAATTTTTTTGATTTTTTTGTCAATATCGACGATAATAAGCAAGAAACAAGAAAGGAAAGCTTTAATACTGCTCCTGAAATTTCAAAAGCATTACAAACTTTGGGTTTAACCCTTCCCTTAGCGGAAAGCGATTTAAAATCAAAGTATAAAGAACTTGCAAAAGCTTATCATCCTGATTTAAATTCGGGGAATAAAAAAAGCGAGGAAATGTTCAAAGAAATCTCATTTGCATATCAAGTTTTGCTTAAATTTTTAAAATAATTATTAAGACAAGGATTATATTCATGGATACACCTGATACAATGATTAAAGTAAAAGAGGTTTTTGGTATAGACTCTGATTTAGAAGTACCCGCTTTTAGCTATGCCGCCGAATATGTCCCTGATTTTGATAAAGATTATTATTTTGATAAAGATACCACTCTTTCAATTTTGGCTGGCTTTGCATATAATAGAAGAGTTTTGGTGCATGGATATCATGGTACTGGTAAATCTTCTCATATTGAACAAGTCGCCGCTCGTCTTAATTGGCCATGTGTAAGAATAAACTTAGACAGTCACATTTCAAGAATGGATTTAGTTGGTAAAGACCATATCGTTTTAAATAACGGAAAACAAATCACAGAGTTTAGAGAAGGAATTCTCCCTTGGGCTTTGCAAAGACCTATGGCTATTGTGTTTGACGAATATGATGCTGGACGACCTGATGTTATGTTCGTTATTCAAAGAGTTTTGGAAGCAGACAGTAAACTTGCCTTAATCGACCAAAACCGAGTAATCGAAGCCGATAAACATTTCCGACTTTTTGCTACTGCAAATACTGTTGGTCTTGGTGATTCTACTGGGCTTTACCAAGGAACTCAACAAATAAACCAAGCACAAATGGATAGATGGAGCATCGTGGTTGCCTTAAACTATCTTGAAGAGGAACAAGAATTCAAAATCGTAAGGGCAAAATCTCCTTCCATCGTTTCCGACGACCAAATAAAGGCCATGATAAGAGTCGCAAACCTTGTTCGCCAAGCTTTTATTAAGGGTGAAATTTCAACGGTTATTTCTCCAAGAACTTTGATTGCTTGGGCTGAAAATGCTGGGATATTTAAAAATATTGGTTATTCTTTTCATTTAAGCTTTTTAAATCGTTGCGATGAGGCTGAAAAAGATTTAATCGCAAACCTTTATAAACAAGGCACAGGGCTTAGCCTTAAAATGTTATCTGTAATAAGGTAAAAAATGTTCTTAATTTTGCCACAATTATAAATTAACATTAAATATATATTAAGATATGGCTTAAAATGCTTTTTAAAATATGAGGTGCAGTATGTCTATAAAAAAACAATTAACTTATTTTGTTATGGCTGTTTCATTGATTTGTTTTTCTTCAAATGCGAAAAGCTCTGCAACAGAAGATGCCGCAAAATTTGCAAAAAGAATTGATGATACAACCATCTTGCTTAACACAATAACTCAATATTCAAATATTGCTGATGAAATTGCAAAGGCTCTTGATAAGTTCAATAATGATATCAAAGATGCTGATGTCGATGATAAAATTGATGATAAAAAGCTTTTAATAGACACTGCAAAATTACAAGAAAATACTGATAAAATTAAACAAGCCATCAAAATCACAAATGAGCTTAAAAAAACTGCAAATGATTTAAAGCAAGATTTTGATAAGATTGATGCTTCTTCAAGCAATTATTCAAAAAATGTTGAAACTCTTGATAAAAAATGGAACGAATCCTTATCTTCTGCACAAAAAGAAATCGCCGACAAATATAATGCTTTTCCACAAAACATCAATATATACAGCATCGAAGGGTTAAGTGGATATATATCTCAGTCCATGATTGAATACGACGAATTCAACAATTTATACAGAAGTAATGAAGCAAAAATTTCTGATAATACAAAAGAAAAAGTTGAAAAAATTAAAAAAGATTTTATAGAATCTCTTAGTGATGCCTCAACTAAGTTAGAAACAAGCAATGATGCTTTTGAAGAAAGTTTCAACTTAAATACAGATAGTTCTTCATCAAACACTTCTTCAAGTGGAACTTCTGAATCCAATAATAATGGGGATGGTTCTTCTTCTGGTTCAACAAGTTCTGGAAACGACAGCAATAAAGATAAAACTGATACTTCAAAGGCGTCTGATACTAAATCAACTGCTGAGGGTTTAACTACCAAAGGTTTAAGTTACAGTGCTCCATCAAGCGACCAAAGAACACCTTATTGTTCAAGAAGTGCTGGTCTTGCTGGCATGGGTGGTGGAACAAGTGGGGGAAACAATGCTTCTGATCCTAATGTCACAGGAAACAGCGAGGCAAGTGGCCCAACCAATCCTGCTGCCTGCCCTGATATTGTTAACATCTATGATGCTTTAAGATTAAAAGAAAAAGGTTTAAATTTTAATGCTTTTCTTAATGCTATGAAAGGTTTTAATGTCATTAAACCATCTAATGGTAAGCTTGGTATTCTTGATTTTACTCAACCAAGTAACAGAAAAAGATTTTACTTACTTAACCTTAAAGACCTTAAAAATCCTATTTTGATGGCTCAAGAAAAAGTATCTCATGGAAGTGGTGGTGGTTCTTCTGGATCTGGCTCTGTATCGTCCTCAGCTTACGGTGCATCAATCCTTATGAGCAATAGTAATAATTCAAATCTTTCATCAATTGGGTTCGTCAAATCTGCTGAAAATTATATAAGTTCAAAAGGCTGGCCTGCTAAACTTGATTCAAAAGGAAGTAACGGAAAAAGAATTGTTGGTTATGAACCAGGATATAATTCAAATGTTTTAAGTCGTGGTGTTGTTATGCACTCTTCTTCTGGAAGCTGGGCTGACTTTTCTCCTCGTTCTTGGGGTTGTATGATGTTTAATCCGTCTGTGGCTAAATTAATCATAAATGACTATGTCGGAGTTGGAACTTTATTATACACTCATAATGTTGCACCTGCTGATTATTTCAAAAATTCAAGAATAATTAACGGAAATCATAACATTCCAAATACATGTAATTAGGAGTTATTAATATGAAATATTTTATCAAAGCAACTTCTTTTATAATTATATCTCTTTGCTTTATCATATGTTCAAAAGTAAATGCACAAGAAAATAAAGAAGAAGATTTTACGACATCTGCCCTTGTTGTTCTTGAAAAAATTGAAAATCCTGATTGCACTTCGGAAAATGAATGTGAAACAAAAATGTTCCAAGCAATAAGAAAAATTCCAAGTCTTGAATTTGATGATTATAACAAGGAAAACAACTCTATATCACTTCTTATCTCTGATAAAAGAATAACGACCGAGGCTGTTATAACTGGCATCATAAACAAAAGTGGTGTTGTTAAAGTAAAATCTATTATCATGCCTATTCCTTATGAAGCAAAACCTCATAAAGATCCTTATGAAGGCAAAAGTGAAGATGAAATTAAAAAAGCATATGACGATTATTATAAAGAAAACCCTGATTTAAAGCCTGAAAATTGGTAATTTGTCTATTTTTCTAAAATAATTGACAAAAACCATTATTTCCTTGTAAAATATAATAAATGGTAAAATGTTATTTTTAAGGAGTTTAAAAAGCGATGTCAAAACCGAGTGAAGGTAGATTTTCAGCAAACGAGTTTTATAACAAAAATGCTAAACTCGAAGATGTAAAAGCTGAAAACAAAAACATTGAACACAAAGAGCAATCTTTGGGTAAGGCATTGTTAAAAAAAACTGGCGAAGAAACTCCTCGTTCTTTTGAAGTTGAACAAAAAAAAGAGTTTGAAGAAAATGCAAACTTAATTAATTCAAATGATGATAACGACCCTGAATTCGAAGATGACTTTTCCGCTGAAAGTTATAAAAAAGAAAGTAAAGGAAAATATTCAAAAAGCAAAAAAGGTTTTATGGAAAAATTCCGCTTTTTGCTTTCAAATATCCGTGAAATGTTTATAAGAAGAAAGTTAAGAGACAATTCCGAAATTTTCAAAAACTTAGACATATATTCAAGAAATAAAATTCTTAACGAAGCGAATTATCAAGAGCTTGGTTTTTTTACTAATGCCACAAATAAAGTTGCAAAACTTGCCAACGAAACAAGATATAAAATGAGGTCTGCTATACACAAGCTCAAAGAATATTTTGACATTGATTACCAAGATCCAAGAAAGTTTATAAAAGATACTGATGCAACTTTATCAGAAAGACATACAATATCTCTTGGTGGTGGAATTGAGATTTCAAAAACTAATAAAGAATTGATTGAAAGCATTGCAACAAAATTTAATCCAATGTATAAAATCAAACATAAAATGGCTCAGGAATTAAAAGAAGAGCAAGAAGAAATTGAACTTGCCGAAAAACAAAACGAAGCCAAGCAAGTTCAAGAAAAATTAAAAGAAAAAAAGCAAGAAAGAAATGATGTTTATTCCATTGTTTTAAGACGAAAGCTTGCATATCGAGCAAAACCAATATTAAATCGCAAAAATACAATAAGAAACAGTAATACTTCATTCAAACCTGTGGTCGCAAAAAGAAAATTACCTTCTTTAAAACGATACATCGATAAAGAAGGTAAGCTTAGAATTAAAACCACTTGGGCTTCACTTGCAAGAAGAATTCAAAACGATGCAAAGCCTTTTTCAAATCGTTTAAGAAGCGAGCGAATTTTAAAAATCAAAAACAAAACTAATAAAAATAAATTTATTATACCTGCAAGCTTGCGTTTTAAGTCTGCTTCTTTTTAAAAAGGTGTTGATATAATCTCTTTATTTATTTAAAGTCATACTTAAATATATTTTTAAAAAAGTGGTTAAAAGTTTTTCATGCCTGATATAATTAAAAAAGTTTTAAAAAGATTTTTTGGCCTTTTTATGGCTTGCTTTGGCATGAGCATTATTATAAGCATCATAAGTTATAACAAGCTTGACCCTTCTTTTATCAAATGCAACTACTACCAATTATCTTGGAATTTTTGGTGCATATATGGCTGATATAATATGGCAATTTTTTGGATTTCCAATTATCCCTTTAATATTTTTTATAATTTCTTCCAGCCTTATTTATATCAAAGAGCTTAAAATAAATCATTTTTATTTGAAAATATTTTTTTCAATAAGCTCTTGTATATTCTTAACTTTTTTAATGTTTTGCATAAATTTAAATAACTTTCGATACGCTTTTATCGGATTTTTACCTTATATGTTAAAACCTCTTCATAGCAAAATTAATTTAAGCAATGGTGTTCAAATTATAATTTGGAGTTTTTGTTTTTTAATAAGCTTTTTATACTCTTTTAACATTTTTTATTTTTATAAAAAAAGAAACGAATATAAAAAAGATATAAATAATATTGTAATTGAAAAAAATGATAAAAAACAGCCAAAAAAACGGGAATTAATCATTGAAAAGCAAGAAGAAAAGCAAGAAGAAAAAACAATAAATGATGATGATTTTTTCCCTCCTATCTTTGCATCTAAAAAAGAAGAAAAAAAGGTTGTGAAAAAAGTTGAAAAAACAATAATAAAAGAAGTAAAAAATACAAACCATAACGGTTATCAATTTCCATCACTTAACTTTCTTAAAACCCCTACTGACACCTCGGAAATTTATGTTCCAAAAGAAGTTATGATTGAAACTGGTATCAAGCTTCAAAAAGTTTTAAATGAATTTGATATAAAAGGGCAAATCGTAAATTTCAAATCTGGTCCTATTGTTACTTTGTACGAATTTGAACCAGAAGTAGGAATAAGAAGCGCAAGGATTATCGGGCTTTCCGACGATATTGCAAGAGCGATGAGTATTGTTTCAGTTCGTATTTCGGTTATTTCAGGCACCAATTTAATGGGGATTGAAGTTCCGAATGAAAAACGAAAAACCGTGTTGTTAAAAGAGCTTTTGATGACCGACGAATACATGAATAACAAGGCTAAATTATGCCTTGCTTTGGGTAAAGACATTACGGGAAGCCCTGTTTATGCTAATTTGGAAAAAATGCCTCACTTACTTGTTGCTGGTACTACTGGTTCTGGTAAATCGGTTGCCATTAATACTATTATCATGTCGTTACTTTATCGTTTAAGCCCAGAAGAATGTCGTCTTATCATGATTGACCCTAAGATGCTTGAACTTTCGATTTATAATGATATTCCACATCTTTTAACCCCTGTTGTTACTGAACCATCTAAGGCTGTTTTTGCTTTGAAATGGGCGGTAAAGGAAATGAATAATCGTTATCGTCTTATGAGCGAGCTTCAAGTCAGAGGAATTGACAGCTATAATGAAAAAGTAAGAGAGCTTATCAAAACCAATACAAAGCTTTCACGGACTGTACAAACTGGATTTGATGAAAGTGGCAAACCAATAACCGAAACCATTGAAAAAGATTTAAAACCTCTTCCATTTATTGTTATCATCATCGATGAAATGGCGGATTTGATGTTGTTTGCCAAAAAAGATATTAATGACCTTGTCCAAAGTTTGGCTCAAAAAGCTCGTGCAGCAGGAATGCATGTCATAACCGCGACTCAAAGACCTTCGGTGGATGTTATTACTGGTGTTATTAAGGCAAACTTCCCAACCAGAATAAGCTTCCAAGTCACCTCAAAAATCGACAGTCGAACTATATTAAACGAACAAGGTGCGGAACAATTGCTGGGTATGGGAGATATGCTTTATTTAATGCCTGGCAAAAAAGCTTTACGGGTTCACGGCCCTTTTGTAAGCGATGGCGAAGTCGAGGCAATTACCGACTTTTTAAGAGAAAATGGCGAAGTTCAATATGTTGATGATATTGTCGCTGATGAAGAAAATAGTGAATTTTCAGGCGAGTTTGGCGGGGATTTAGATGATAAAGAAAAAGACATCTACCAAAAGGCTGTTGATATAGTTTTAAGTGACCGCAAGGCTTCGACAAGTTATATCCAAAGAAAACTTAGCATCGGATATAACAAGGCCGCAACCATCATTGAAAGAATGGAAGAAGAAGGTATAATAAGCCACGCTGACCATGTCGGAAGACGGGAAATTCTTGTTAATTAATTTTTTTATAAGGACTTTGAAATACAAAATGAAAATATATATAAAAATGTTTTTGGTAATTTTTGCTTGTTTAGTTTTGACTAATCAAACAAACGCTAAAACTCAACTTACAAAAGACGAATTAGTCGAAAAACACAAAGAAGTCCTTGGAAAAATTGAAAATTATCTTAATTCTGTCACCAATGCCAGAGGACGGTTTAAACAATTTTCAAGTGATGGAACAAATATCGAAGGCGATTTTTATCTTAAAAGACCAGGTAAAATGAGACTTGATTACGATCTTCCTGCTATGTTTCATATTTATGCCAGCGATGATATTTTGACTTATTACGATGCAAGACTCGAACAAGTAAATCATATGGATTTGAATATTACCCCTGCTTCGTTTTTATTAAAAGAAAACCTTGATTTTAAAAATGCTAATTTTAACATTACAAATATAAAAGATTATGAAAGACAACTTTCAATCACGATGACTTCAAAAGACGATAATATTGGTGGAAATGTAACCATGACCTTTACAACTGACCCTGTTGCTTTAAGAAAATGGACCATAGTCGATGCACAAAACATTACAACCGAAATATTCCTTGAAGCTTTGAATTACAACATTCAATTTGAAGACGAATTTTTTATGTTTAAAGAGGCAAAAAAATAATATTTTAGACAAAAAAATTGAAAATAAAAACGACTCATGATATCATTTAATAGTTAGGCAAACTTTTGTTCAAGGAGTTTTAAATGTTAATAGAATATAGCCAAAAAATATCAAGCTTTGAGGTTATTGTATCTCATAATGATAATGCTCATAATGAAGATTCCGGCGTGGTTAATTCATCATCTCAAACAAATATAAACTCTGCTGACATTTTATTTAATCATATGGTAAGTAAAGATAATGGAAAGTTAAGTGCAACTTTTGCGGAAAATCCATATACTTTTAATTTTAAACATAATTCTGAACAAAAATTTTCCGCTGTCGTGGTTGATGGAGCTACTAGCTCTTTGATTAATGGTTGCGACCCTTCTAAACTTGATGAAAACGGAAACCCTACGAAAATACCTGAACACTTATTAGAAGCAACCAATGTGTCTTTGTTTTCAAGAAAATTAAGTACAGAAGTCGCAAAACAAATGTCTGAAAACCCAACAAAAGCTCCAATTGAAATTTATAAGATGTCAATCACCAATATAGGTTCAAATGCACCTTATAAAAATGCCAATGTACCTCTTCTTGATATTAAACCATCTGCTACTATTTCTATGATAAAAGAAAATGGAGCTAAACTTGAAGGAATGATTATCGGGGATCAAACCGTTTTAATCGGTTACAAAGATGGAACTTATGACATGCTTATTGCTGATAAAGCCATTAAACGGTTAGAGGAAAAAAGAAAAGATGTCATAAAAACTCAACATCCTGAATATGATAGCTTGCCAAAAGATAAACAAAAAATTGTCCGTTCAAAAGTAATGAAAGAATGGATGAGAACCAAGCTTGGCAAAGAATATTATGTGCCTTATTCTTGTGGAAGTGAAAGTTTTGAAAAATTCGTTGATGAAAAAACAAAAACGGTTGACGAAAACAAAAACCGTAAAATTGAAAAATTTGGTGAAGATGTTGTGACTTTTTCCGCTGATAAATATGAAGTCGATTCCGTGGTTATGAGTTCAGATGGCTTTGTTGAACGAGCTTTGAAATATAAATTATCCACTCCTGAGAAAATTTTAAAGGCTAATGATGAGGAAATTAAAAACTTAAAGGAACAAATCCTTAAATTGGAAGATGAAAAAGGAATTTCTCACGACGATATGACTTTGGTTAAAATTGATGTGAAATCAAATATAGTCCCTAAAAAAATAAATATCCTTGGTGCTCGGTTAATATCTCAAAGAAAAACAAGATAAATTTGATTTACTTTGAAAAATAGTATAAATTCTCTTTAAAAGAATTTTTAAAGAAGGTGAGTTTAGTTTGTCAAAAATAGTTTTTCCAGACATTAATTTAGATAATGTAAAAGGAGTGTTAGCAGACCTTGATAATACTTTGTATAATTTCGATAATTGTCACGAAAAAGCATTAAGATGTTGTTTCATGCTTGACGGTTTTGATGAAAATTTCGAAAATTTCGAAGCAAGATTTATGAAACATCGAAAAAAAATAATGGATAAACTTTTTCCTTTTCCTTCTTGCCGTTCAAGAGCTTTAACTTTTCAAAATATGATGGAAAATTTAAAGGTAAAAAAACCTTATGAGATGGCTTTAAAATACAGCGAATGTTATTGGAATAACTTTTTTGCTTTTATGGAAATTGATGAAAAAGCTTTAACCTTTTTAAAACTTTGCAAAGAAAAACAAATTCCCGTATGCCTTGTAACCGATATGTTAATCGAGGTTCAAATTAAAAAAGTCGTAAAACTTAATATTTCTGATTATATCGAATATATCGTAAGTTCAGAAGAAGCTGGTATTGAAAAACCTGATGAAAAGATTTTTACAACTGCTCTTAAAAAGCTTAAAATTAAGCCAAGTGAGGCCATAATGATTGGTGATTGTTATGAAAAAGATATCGTTGGCGCCGATAATTTAGGAATAAAATCTTACCAAGTTGAAGTATTAAACAGCACAAGAAAATAATTGAGAAAATAAAATGCAAGTCAAAGCTTATAGAACAAAAAAGATAGTTCCACATGATGATTTAATCAAAATTCTTGACGAATCCTTGCCAAAATTGGAAGCTCGTTCGGTGGTTGCGATATCTTCTAAAATAATATCTTTATGCCAAGGGGATATTATTCAAAAAAGCAATGACATTAAAAAAGAAGACTTGATTAAAAAAGAATGTTCTTATTTTATCGACGGAAGAAAAATGGTTGAAAACGGTGTGTTTTTGACTATCAAAGATGGAATTTTAAACGCTACCAGCGGAATTGACGAATCAAATGGACAAGGTGTTTATATTTTATGGCCTAAAAATGTTCAAAATATTTGTGCTTTGATTTGGGAACATTTAAAAGCAAAAAATGGTATAAAAGAACTTGGAATAATCGTCACAGACAGCCGTTCTTCCCCTCTTAAACTTGGTGTTTTGGGCGTTGGAATTGCTTGGTGTGGTTTTAACCCTTTGTTTAATTACAGAGGCATGCCAGACATTTGGGACAGAAAACTTACAGGAACAAGAGCAAACCATCTTGATGCTTTTGCCGTTGCTGCGGTTCATGAAATGGGTGAAGGAGATGAACAAACACCTGTTTGTGTTATAACCGATATAAAAAAGGCCGTTTTTACCGACGCTCCTCCTTCCATTGAGGATATCGAAGCGCTTAAAATTGATTTGAATAAAGATTTATATTCTCCGATATTAAGTTCAGCAAAATGGGAAAAGGGAGGGTCGTAAAAAACAATGCTTAAAGATATGGATTCTTATTATATTTTTAATGAAAATGGTAAAAATAAAAATATCATTCTTACTTGCGAGCATGGTAATTGCGAT
>JAKJEU010000165.1 GCA_022705265.1 Pseudomonadota bacterium
CCATCAGCCATAGCTTGGATTTCAATTGTATGCAATCCACAAAATTCAGCAATTTGATCAAAAGACAATGCAGTGTTTTCAATAAGCCACATAGCAGTTGCCTTAGGCATAAGTGGTAGAACCATAATTTTTTACCTCTATTAATAATTGTTTTTTTAGAATAATAAATAATTGTTATGGATTTAGCAAGTAATCGTTTTGATTTTTTAATGGCTCAGTATAACAATCAACGGTTGCTAAGGTCTTATAACAGTATGTTTTTGGCTGTTTATAAGGTTTTTTCTCTTCTTCTTTATCGATACAATATTTTTTTCCGTTAATAAATCGTTCAATCGAGCAATCTTTGTCGGTTGCTTTTGAAACAATATGGTCATCAGCGGTTTTCTTGGTCACAGCAACGCTTGCAGTGTCAATAACCGCAACGGTTCCAGCCATACCATAAATCTCAGCACAGCTTGAAAAAAGTAACGATATAAATAATAAAATGAATCTATTCATAAAAACCTCTTTACCTTGAATGTAACAATATACTAATATTTTATAAAAATCAATTTTGTTAAAATATTTTAAGGAGCTTTGAAATAAAGTGGCAATGAGTGAAGAAGAATTATATAAACATCAGCAAGATGCTTTATTCCGTGATGTCGAAGAACAATTAAGAATTGAAAATATGAAAAAGTTTTGGGCTAAGTATGGAGACTTTTTTATTGGGTCTGCATTATTTATACTTTTAAGTGTTGGTGGAATGGAAGTTTATAAAAATTTCAAACAATCAATTGCATATGATGTTGGAAATGAATATTTATCTTCTCTTTTCTTGATTTCAGAAGGAAAGGATAAAGAAGCTTTGTCGCATCTTTCAAAAATCGCAAGTGAAGGCAAAAATGGTCTTTCAAGTTTTGCAAAGGTTTATGAGGCTAATTTAAGTGATAAGGATGCTTCGAAATATTTGGAACTTTCAAAAGATGAGAAATTATATGAACCTGTAAGAGAATTTCTTGCATTATCATATGCATACCAAATAATCGACACAAAGTCAGAACAAGAAGTTATGGATACAATTTCTGGTTTAGAAGGAAAAAGACAATGGATTGGGGCTGTTAATGAAATTAAGGCTCTTGCTTTGTTAAAATCTGGAAAACAAGATGAAGCTTTTAATATCTTAAACAATATGTTAAATAATAATGATGTGTCAAAAGATTATAAAGACAGAGCAAAGAAAATTTTACAAACAGTAAAGAAGTAAAAATTTAGATGAAAAAAATTATTATTTTGACTTTATTGCTTTTAACGGGTTGTACAGACAAGTTTATAGGGGCAAAAGTAAAAAAAGATAAAATTGAGGGGCTTAGAGTTCCCGTAATTGAGGTAAAAGAAAACTTTATAAAAGACGATAATTATAAAGCAAAGATTGTTTTACCATCTCCAAGTGAACTTTCGGATTGGAAAATGCCTGGGGGAATGGCTCATGCCTCTCTTCAACATATTGCGTCAAAGGCCGAGTTTAAGCTGGATTATAAAAAAGATATTGGAAGCGGTAATTCTTATCGTAACCGATTATTGGCGGAACCTATTGTTGCAAATGGCTTTATATATACAATCGATGTGAATGCTGTTGTTAAGAAAATAAAGCTTGATGATGGTGATGTCGTTTTTAAAAAACGATTTGAGTCAGTTTTCAGTTCAAAAGGCCAAGCCTTAAAAGGTGCAGGTCTTGCTTATCAAGATGGTAAGTTATTCATATCTTTGGGTTCTGGGGAAATTCATGTTATTTCTGATGAAGATTATAAAACCGTATGGTCAAAAACTTTACCATCACCTTTAAGGTCAGCTCCACTCGTTTATGGTGGAAGAGTTTATGCTTTATCAGTGGATAACAAAGTCAATGTCTTGTCGGCATATAATGGAGAATTATTGTGGGACCAAGATTTTGGTTCATCAAAGTCAATGATTATGGGTGTTCCTACTCCTTCTGCGGATATGGGGATTGTAGTTTTTGGGTTAAGCGTTGGTGAAATTGTGGCTCTTCGTTCTGATAACGGTGCTTTTTTATGGCGTGCAACTCACAGCATTCCTTTTGCCTTTGATACCATTGAAAATATGCATGATATAAAGGGACGAATTATAATTGATAATGATAAGGTTTATGTGTCTTCGAATATCAAAACTTCGGCATATGATTTAAAAGACGGGGCTTTGCTTTGGGAAAAAGAAGTGGGAAGCATAAATAATCCTGTATTAGTTGGCGATTATTTGTTTATTTTAAGCAATGACAATTATATCTTAACCATGATGGAAAAAACGGGTGAAGTTATTGCTGGAATAAAGCTTCCTCAATTTGAAGACGAGGAAGAAAAGCTTGATAAAATATTTTGGTCTGGGCCAAGAATTATCCAAGACAAAATAGTAGTAGCAGGCACGAATGGAGAAATTAGACTTTATTCTCCTTATAATGGAGAATTGATTAAGAAAATTGACCAAGGCGGTTCTTTTTCTCTTCCTATGATAGCGGTTAAAGACAAAGTAATATTTATAAATGATAATGCGGATTTGTTGGTGTTTAAATGAGAGTTTCAATAGTTGGAAGAGCAAATGTCGGTAAATCGACAATATTTAATCGGTTGGTTGGTAAGAAAAAAGCCATAACCCGAGATATTTCAGGAGTTACAAGAGATAGAATTGAAGATGCAGTGGATATAAGAGGTAAAAAAATATCTTTTGTTGATACGGCCGGTTTTGACAATTCAAAAGACAAGATGACCAAGCTTATGGTGGAACAATCTTTGAAATCGTTGGAAGATGCTGATTTAGTTTTGTTTATTGTCGATGCAAAAGATTTGGAAAATCCATTTGATAAAGAGGTTGCAAAAGCTTTAAGAAAAAGTGAAAAGAAAATTATTTTAATTGCTAATAAATGTGATAATTTTGAAATGGCATCAAATCTTGACATTTTGACAAGACATGGTTTTGGCGAGGCTATGCCAATGTCTGCGGAACATAATATTGGTTTCCAAGAATTATTTGACATAATAATGGATAATTATGTTGAAAACGAAGAAAGTGATGAAGGCGACGAAAAATATGATTTGAAAATGACTTTTTTGGGTCGTCCAAATGTTGGAAAATCTTCACTTATCAATGCAATTTTAAGAGAAAAAAGACTTGTTACTTCTGATGTTGCGGGAACTACTCGTGATGCGATAAGTCTTGATTTCATGTATGGTGATAAAAAGGTTAAGATTGTCGATACTGCTGGTTTAAGAAAAAAGGCAAGAGTTGTTGACGATTTGGAAAAAGCTTCGGGCGTAATGTCAAATAACGAAGTAAGATTTTCCGAAGTTGTGGTTTTGGTTACTTCCAGCGAAACTTTG
>JAKJEU010000166.1 GCA_022705265.1 Pseudomonadota bacterium
AAAACATCAATTTCGCCCCTTAATGCTTTTAAGTTAAGGTTGTGACAATAAGCTTCTAAAACCTCTTCA
This sequence comes from Pseudomonadota bacterium, assembly GCA_022705265.1. Lineage (GTDB taxonomy): Bacteria > Pseudomonadota > Alphaproteobacteria > JAKJEU01 > JAKJEU01 > JAKJEU01. Next base: position 70 of record JAKJEU010000166.1, read on the forward strand.
CCAACAGGCATAGGCTCTTCTCCACTTTGCATAGGAGAAGCTTGATTAATACCAGGAGTTCTTTTTGTTTGAGAAGCCGTAGGATTTTTTGCGATACCATGGCTTACATAATTTGCAACATCAAGTTTTGAAAGACCGTATTTTTGCAAGAAATATAAGGCATGAGATTCTTTTTCCGAAAACATCGCAAGCAACACATGAGAGCTATCCACCTTCATTTTTCCAGAAGATTGAACTTGAAGAGCAGCCCTTTGAACAACCCTTTGAAACCCAGAAGTAGGCCTTGAATCCCCTTCCATCTCTTCGTTTGTAAGGATATTTAAATCATCTTCAATAAAACTTTCTAAATCGGCTTTTATATTGTTCAGATTGACATTACATGCTTTAAAAATATTTTGAACCTCGCCATCATCACACAAAGAAAGTAACAAATGTTCTAATGTTGCATATTCATGATTATGATCATATGCAATACTCAAAGCACGATGTAAAGTTTGTTCTAAATTCGGTGTTAACATGTCTTATACCTCTTTGTCCTTAGTCTTTCTTTAAATATTATGCTTGTTCAATTTGACATTGAAGTGGATGACCTTTTTTCCTTGCCAAATCAATCACTTCCATAACCTTTGTTTCCGCAATTTCATATGTATAAACCCCACAAATTCCTGAACCCTTTTTATGAATATTCAACATAATTTCGGTTGCCTCAATCACCGTTTTCTTAAACACCTTACAAACAACATCCACCACAAAATCCATAGGAGTGAAATCATCATTTAACATCACTACTTTATACATCTGAGGTTTTTTAACCTTATCTTCAAGCTTTGTTCCAGAAGAATTTATTTTACTTGTTTGTTTTGCCATCGTTATTATCGTACCGTAAAAGTTATTTTTAAATAGAATCAATTATACATATATATTATATATTACATTATTATTTTTTATACTAGACATATTTTTTCTAGACTTTAATAGAAATTTCTTATATTAAGGTAATATGAAAAGATTTTTTTGGTTATTATTTTATGTTTTTTTATGCCTTAACCCATTAAAAGTTATGGCAAATCGCTCGGAAATTGCTGTTAATGCAAAAACTGGCGAAGTTGTTTATGAAAAAAATGCAACACAACCAAGATACCCTGCTTCTTTGACCAAAGTTATGACACTTTACATGGTTTTTTCCGCTCTTGATGAGGGAATTATAAACATGGATGATAAGTTGCCTGTATCAAAATATGCCGCTTCGCAAAAACGCTCTAAAATGTGGCTTAAAGAAGGTACTTATATAACCTTAAAAGATGCAATTTATTCGATAATTTTAAGATCTGCTAACGATGTTTCTGTCGTAGTTGCCGAAGCCTTGGGTGGAAGCGAAAAAGAATTTGCCAAAATGATGAATGAAAAGGCAAAAGAACTTGGAATGAATGATACTCATTTTGAAAATGCTAATGGGCTTTTTCATGAAGATCAAAAAACCACTGCAAAGGATTTGGCATTACTTGCTTATTCAATTATGCACAATTTTCCAGAACATTATCATTTCTTTTCCGAGAAGAAGTTCTTCTTTAATGGCAAAACATATAAAAGCAACAACGCACTCGTTCTTTATCGCAAAGATGTCGAAGGAATGAAAACTGGATATGTTGCAAAATCTGGATATCACACTATTACAGCAATCAAAAAAGATGGTGAAAAACTTATCGTGGTTGTAATGGGGAGAAAAAATCCAAGACAAAGAGACCAAGCCGCAATTAACACCGCTTATAAAGGTTTTAATATTGTCAATTCAAGAAAAATTAAGCCTTTAAGTGAAGATAAAAAAGAAGTTTTTTCTCTTAAAAAACCGTTATTGAGTGAAAGTGCTGCTAATTTAATTGCTTTTAGCATACGAAATGCTAACTTAATTGCACAAAATATTATTAATGCTGGAAATACTCGTATTTTGGCTGAAAAAGGTGATTGGTCCATTCAAATTGGTTCTTTTAAAAGCAAAAAAAGCGCTATAAATGCAGCAAGAGTTGCAAAAGAAAGCATATTCGCAGAAGGTTCAGAAGGTGCATCCACAATCGTTATTAAAAGAGGAAAATATTATGCTTCTTTTATAAAATATCTTGGTAAGGAAGACGCTGAAAGTGCTTGCGAAGAAATTAAGGCCAACAAAAAACCTTGTCTTGTTATCGCTCCTAAATAAATCAAATAAAATCGTCAGGACATTTGAAATAATTGAGTTTTAAGCTTTCTTTTTTAAGATTTGGTAACTTATCACCATAAATCTCAAAACAAGCAATCGACGCAGGCATAAATTTATAAAAAATATTACGGTTCATTAAATATGTATCATAATCCGTGTATTCATCACAAAAATCCAAAACCCCCATATTATGACCAATCAAAAATATGTTATTAAATTTTTCAGGCACATTTTTTAACATTTCAGCAATAGTTTTTGCAGGAGCAAGATAAAGTTCGTCGGTCAATATTGCTTTGTGAGAAAAAAAACATTGAGATATATAACTATATGTTTGTTTTGTCCGAACCGAGCTTGAACATAACACTAAATCGATATTCATTTCTTGTTTTAACAAAAATTTTTTCATAACCATACATTCTTTTAAACCTTGATTTGACAAAGGTTTATCGACATCTTTTCCCATAAAATTATTGTCTGGGCTTGCGTGCCTCATTATGTATATTTTTTTTAAACTTTGTTGCATCTAATCTCTCATAAAATATGATATGAATTTATTATATACGATAATATTTTAATTTAGCATGAAAAAATGTTCCATAAGTTATTTTTTATGCTATACTTGGCTTACTCATATAACTTTAACCTTTTTGGTTAAGGTTATTATTTTAACAATAAAAAAACAGGAAATAAATAAATGGATTTAAGTAAAGTTTCAATCGGTAAAAATCCTCCTCACGAGATTAATGTTTTTATCGAAATCGCAAAAGGTGTTGAGTCTGCAAAATACGAACTTGACAAAGAATCAGGTGCGTTATTTGTTGACCGTTTTTTAAGCACTGCGATGTTTTACCCTGGTAATTACGGTTTTATCCCTCATACTTTATCAAATGATGGAGACCCATGCGATGTTTTGGTCGTTGGGTGCGCTGCGGTTATGCCTGGGGTGATTATTCGTGCAAGACCTATTGGTGTTTTGTTTATGGAAGATGAAAGCGGTATGGACGAAAAAATCATTGCTGTACCTAATGACAATGTGAACATGATTAAATCATATGAACATCTTTCTAATGAAACAAGAAACCAAATTACCC
>JAKJEU010000167.1 GCA_022705265.1 Pseudomonadota bacterium
GCTTAATAAAAAGGCTTGATTATTTAAGAAAAGCTATAATCGGCAATTTAACCGGAAAAGAAGAAGAAATAAAAACCGATGGCGAAGACGAAATTGCCGACCTTGCAAAAGGTATCTGTTATTTTATCAATGCTAAAAAAGATGCTGAGATAAAAAACCTTAACCACATCAAAAATCTTGAAAAACAAAAGAAAGAAATGATTATTTTGATGGAGCATCTTGAAGTTGCAAAAGACAAGGCCGAGGTCGCAAGCAAGGTTAAGTCAGAATTTCTTGCCAATATGAGCCATGAATTACGAACTCCGCTAAATGCTATTATCGGTTTTTCCGAAACTATGAAAGAAGAAATATTTGGCCCTATTCCTGATAATTACAAAGAATATACCAACATTATTTTTTCAAGTGGTAAACATCTTTTGACTTTGATTAACGAAATTTTGGACATTACAAAAGTTGAATCTGGTAAATTTGAAATGCACAAAGAACCTTTTGACTTACGCGAGGTTTTATCAGAAACTTTTGATATTTCACGAGGTTATCAAGGTGCTTCGTTATTAAATCTTAAAATGGAAACGATTGAAAACCCTGTATTAATTTATGCTGATAAAAAAATGATTGCTCAAATCATTCTTAATCTTTTATCTAACGCTATTAAATTCACTCCTGAAAAGGGCGAAGTATCAGCTTTTATATATGTAAAAGATAATAAAGCCCATGTATGCGTAAAAGACACAGGCGTTGGAGTGGACGAAGATAAAATTGGATATATATTTCAACCTTTCACTCAAATTGAATCCTCTTTGACACGAAAATATCAAGGCACAGGTCTTGGGCTTTGCTTAACTTTAAAATTAACCGAAGCAAATGGCGGTTTCCTTGATTTCAAAAGCAAAAAAGGTAAAGGGACTTCGGTTACTATATCATTTCCAATTTATGAGGAATAAAAAAAGGGCGGGACATTTAACAACCCCGCCTTTTTTAAAAAAGTTATTTTGCCAAGGCAAAACCTTGTTTCAAATCATATATGCCATACATTGCATATCTTGAATTATATCCTTTTGTGATAAGATAAAGCCTTGCAATCATTGATCTTGCACCTCCTGCACAAACGGTTATTATAAGCTTGTCCTTTGGTAAAGTTTGATATTCGTCTGGAAGCTTATTTATTGGTATTCTTGTTACATTAACTCCTTCGATTTCGATTGTTTTTTCATCGTCAAGCCTTACATCTAAAATGACCGCTTTGCCCTGACTAACCATATCATATATCTCTTGAAACAAAATCCGTGAATCGCTGTTTTCTTGATGAGTATATCCCCTTAAATAATCGTCAAAGCTTTTTGCCTTTGCGACATCTGATAAACAAATTAAACAAATTAAACAAACAAAACATACCAACCATATTTTTTTCATAAAAATCCCCATATTAACTAATTAACTTTTTTATAAAAATTCAAACTATCTTCTGCAAGTATTGTGTCTTTTATAAAAAAACCTCCTCTTGCCTTTGGCCCAAATAATAAAGAATTATCAATATTATTTATTCCAAAACTTTTTATATAAAAATAATTTTTTGCATCATGATAATCCATTCTTAAAATATTAACATTTCTGCCTTCAAACACAGGGATATTTCGAATAGAAAATCTTGAAATATTTGAACTTAAATTATAATTTGCATCCATACTTAAATAAAAAACCTTATTTTCTTTTTTCAATTGATAAAATTTTTCGATTGAAAAAGGCTCTCCTATCATTTTGTTCAAAGACAAAACATCAACCACACATACAACCAAATACCAACAAGACAAAATGATTATAGGCAACCATTTTAAATCTTTGAATTTATATATATTTCCATTGATATAACTTAACGCCACCACATATTCAGGGATTATCAAAAACAAAATATAAGGCAAAGCAAAACCAAGCCCCAAAACCAAAGCAAAGGATAAGCAAAACACAGGTCCAAGAGGATAAATCTGATTAAAAACCCCTTCTGCTCCTGTGAATGGGGAAATCACAAACAAAGGAATAACAAGCAAAGCCTTGATGAAAAAATTGTCTTTTACTTTACAAAACAAAAATATACAAAGCCCTATTATTATGACATTAATAAAAGGATATAAAAACTGAACACCATATATTATATGTGGGAAAAGTTTATAAGAAAACATCAACAAGATCCCAAACAAGACAAAGACAAGGAATATCGCAATTAATATTTCTTTTGCTCTTTTTTTAACATTTACGACCTTACCCTCACCAAACCCAGAAAAGCTTATGAAAAAACCAATCAAAAGCAACAAACTTGGCGATATAAAATTGATTAAAAAGCCTTTTTCCAAGGTTCTTGCAAGGTAATATAAGCCTTTTTTATTATAATCATACGATTTAATGTCTGTTAAATTTTTGATAAGTCCTTTTTGACCATCTTTTATAATAATTTTAACTCCTTTACCATCATTTTCATAAGCAAACTTAAAATCCACCTCATTTTCATTAACATTAGTTACTGCATAAACATTTTTATCAGCTCCAAAATCATAGTAATAAGCATAAGGAAAATATGGCTTTTGTTGGAATATCGCTTTAATATCCAAAACTTTGTTAATACCATCATACTTAAAATCTTTTATTTTTATGCTTGAATATTTTTCATCAGGAATAGAAGCAATAATATCCTTAATATAACCGCAATCTGAAATTTTCAAAGGCTTTTCATCTTTATTAAATTTAAGAACTTTGACCTTAAAATTATCGTTATATTTTTCACAAACTTTATCATCACTTATTAAACAAGCTCTATAACTTGCGTCTAAGTCAATTTCAACATCGTTAAATTTATCTTTTACACTGTATAACAAAACGCCATAAGTTTTATTATAAAAATACCCATCATCATAAGGCAACAAGGAATAAATTTGATGATTTTTAATATTATCATTATGTTTTAATTTTAATTCAAGCTCATTAAATTTAACCACAGGTTCAATTGAAACATAAGGAATAATTTCGATTAATGCCGAAGAAACCCCATCATCGACATTGCTTAAACATGAAATCATTCTTGCATTTAAATATTTATTTTTCGAATATTCAGATATAAATTTTTCTTCTTCTAGTCTTTTTTCACTTTTGAACGAACCGAAAAGCTTTTCATTTATCTCGTCTTTTCTTTTTGGCAATTCCTCGTTAATAAGTTTATCAAGCTCTTTTGAAATTTCGTCTTTTGCCTCAATAAGCTCGACCACAGTCTTTTGAAGTTGGACTCTTTCTTCTTCACTCATATCGCTAAAAAATTTATTAATAAGCTTAACCCAA
>JAKJEU010000168.1 GCA_022705265.1 Pseudomonadota bacterium
TTAACTTTAAATAATCTTGTAAATTCTCGTTTTTTGGCAATCGTTTAACAATATTTTTAACCACAAAATCCTCTTGCCATTCGTTACTAAGATTATTAAAAGCAACCACGCATTCGCCAATTTCTCCGACACATTCAAAAGGCTTTATTCCGCTTAATCCGGTTAATTCTTCATAACCTTTTAAATTATCCATATCATTCAGCATATTTTTCTTAAAAATCTTTACTAAATCTTGTTTTTTCATGAAAACAGCCAAAATCAAAAACACAAATCGGCATTTATCACAACTTGCACACCAATAATCAATTCGTTTTTCTTTATCCAATTTAAAAGCCTTGTTACAGCTTGTAAAAACATCGTGATAATTTGTTAAGGTCGAAAATAATTTTGCGATATGAAGCTCTGATAACGGTCTTAAAAACGAAATATAATTAAAACCTTTGATAATATTTTCAGACACATATTCGTTATATGCCTCTTCGAATTCAAACGATTTGCTCCATTGATGGTTTACATCGCCAGTATTTCCTTGATTAGCCGAAGCCTCGTTTGCCATTAAAACATAATTAAAATCATAAATTTGTCCCGCGCAAAGCAATATAAAAGCAATTATCCCAGAAATAGGAACATGACCGTTTAAAGCATCTTTTAAATCTTTTATATTTTCTGATATTTTTCGCTCTATTACTATATTATCAAGCCCAGATTTATCGATTGTATCCTTTATCGGTCTTGGAAACCCCACCGAAATTGCCCTTGGTTTATATTTTGATGCTTTTATCGCCTCTAAAACCACGGTGGAATCTTTGCCACCACCAACTGGAATTACAATCTTTTTTTCATTATCAAAACTTGGCAAATCCTTGTTATCCAGCCCTTCTTTATAAGGGAATTTAAGATAAGATATATCAACCTTGTTGCGGTAACAAAACTCTCCCAAGCCCTTTTTATAAAACATTTCCCAAAATTGAGCTTGTTTTTTGCTTAATTCATAATTTTTTATCACAATATTTTTTGGTAAGTAAGTTTTATAATAACTTACCCCCAAAGCGATATGCAAATCGCTAAGCCCTTTTGGAGTTTTGCCTTGGCTTTTGAAATTAATCTCTTCTTTAAAAAACACCTCGTTATCAAGAGAAAATTCAAAAGTCGCAACCCCCGTTTTTTTATCAAAAGAATTGCTTAAAAAATAAAAAGTTTGATATTTATTAATCATTATGTGTCATACTTTGCTTATAGGTTTAATTTTTTATGATTATAAGGCTAATGTTTAATTTTTTTAAGATTATTTTTTTAATATTTTTATTTCTTCCCTTTTCAACTTCTTCTGCCTCAGACAAAGAAGACCCAAAAGTCGACGATTTGTTTGTTACAAAAGAAGGTTTTATTGATAATTTAACTAAGAATAGAAGATCAGCAGAAATGAAATATAACCAAGCCATGGATATGATGAAAAATGGTGAAGATTTTGAAAAAGGATTAACTTTACTTATTGAACTTTCTGAGAAAGAACATCTAGCTTCAAAAGCAACCTTAGACGCTATTAAATCTCAACGCCCTGACCTTGTTAAAAATGTTTATCAAAAAATAAATAATGAAAAAATTGCAAGAAGCAAAGCAAGTCAAAAGCCAAAGAACGAAAACAATAATATAAAAGAAGATAATAAAGTTATTTCAACACCTCAAATATCAAGCTCAGACTTAAAAGAAGATGAAAAAAACACTCCTAACAAAATAGAACAAGAACAACGCAAAACAGAAGAAAACTCTAATAAAAAATCAAAAATTAGCCAAGAAAAACTTATTAAACATTATTCTTTGATTTATGAAATGAAAGAGTTAACCGAATCTCCTTTCCGTATAAGAACCTCTGAAACCGTTGCTTCTTTGATAATGCATGCCAACAACGGCAATAAAGATGCCATGTATGAACTTGGTCTTATGACTTACAGCGGAAATATGGTTGAAAAAGATATAGTAAGTTCCATAAATTACTTTAAAAAAGCTTGTGATTTAAAATCTTATAAAGCTTGTAATAATGCTGGATATATGTATCGTTTTGGCATTGGTGGAGAGCAAGATTTAAGTTTATCACAAAAATACTTATTAAAAGGTGCCTTAAACGGCGATAATTATGCAATTTTCAACCTTGCCACTTTTTATTTTTATGACGGAGAGATTGATAACATAAAGGCTTATTATTTTTCAAAAATTGCCCTGGATAAATTTAAAGAAAACAGCAAAGAAAACAAAAAAATAATAAAAATTGCAAAATTTATTAACAAAAAAGCTCTTAAAAATATGACCTTTTTTCAAAAAAAATATCTTGAAAATTACTACCCAAAAGCTTTGGGAAAATTATTAGACAGCAATTTTAAAAACAAAAAAGTATGGGCAACTCCTGTATCTATGCCCCAAAATAATGGCAAAAATGCTGTGATTAAAATAAAATCCATCACTCCTTTAAGAAAAATTGATAAAAAAACAAAGGAATTATTTTTGAAATGGCAATACCCAATAAATCCAAAAGACAATTTAACCTTAGTTCATAATGTAAGAAATCCTCCTGCTTTAAACCCTAATTCGGCTGAAGCTGTTTATGGAATGATGTATCGCTATAATGTGCCTTATCAAATATCGGTTGTTTTGATTGATAAATATTCAAGCATAACCGCAAAAATTGGCGATACCATAATAATAAATGTATTAGGAACAATTTATAAAGGTGATGATGATATATCTTCTGAAAAACAAACAAATATCCGTGAACAAACAAAAGGATTAATTTCAAACTATTCAAAACGAATACCTTTAAATAAACCAAACGAAGATTACCAAGATTGGTTAGGATACGGATATAAATTAAATCATAAAGGATTAAGCCAAATAATATATAAAGACATAAAAAACGAAGACAATTCCTTTATCGTTAATGTATTGGTGGAATAAAGCCTTTAAACTATCAAATATTAATAATTATCCTTTTTATAATTAAGATTATTACAATTATGTACCAATTGTTGGAATATCTTTTGAATCAATATAAGGAAGATTTTTAACACCTTCATGTGTTTTTATAAGATCATAAAGCTCATCATTGTAATCACTAATATTATTAAAATTAATTGTCATTATTTTAATCATATAATAATTCATATTTAAAACTACAAACAGGAAAACTATATACATTTTTTTCGCTACCTGAAAATGCGTGACAAAGATGGATACGCAACTCCATTATTCAATTTGCGATTGAATAAATCAAAGTGTCAGTCTTATCTTCAACAACCCCTCTATGACTTGTATTTAAAAGAACACCATA
>JAKJEU010000169.1 GCA_022705265.1 Pseudomonadota bacterium
AAAAGTTATCTGAAAATGGGATTTATACAGGAACTTTCATGATGCCAATACTTCCTTTTATCGAGGATAATTTCGAAAATATCAAAGCAATTTTAGATAAAACGAAGGAAAATGGAGGAAGTTTTGTTCTTCCTTGGCTTGCGGTTTCGTTAAGAGATAGGCAAAAAGAATATTATTACCAAAAGCTTGATTTGTTATTTCCAAATTTAAGAAAAAGGTATGAAAATACATATCGTCAAATAACATGCAATTCTTTAAAATCAAAAGAGCTTTACCACCAAATTGCAAGCCATTGTCAAAAGATTGGTTTAAGTCTTGGCGTGGGCAAAAAATTCATAAATGAATCAAAACAATTAAATTTTAATTTTTAGGAAATATTGCCGAAAATTCCGTGCCTTCTTTATCATTTGAGGAAACCCAAAGCCTTGCGTTATGGTGGTTTAAAATTGATTTAACAATGGATAAGCCAAGGCCTGTACCTTCGGCTTTTGATTTTGAAGAAGAATCAACACGATAAAATCTTTCCGATAATCTTGATAAATGTTCATAAGGAATAGGGTTGCCAAAATTTTTGACACTTATAACTTTATAATCGCTATCTTCTTTGCAAGAAATACTGACTTCTGTTCCGTTTTCACCATATTTTAAGGCATTATCAATCAAATTTTGCATAACTTGAGATATTTCGTCGCCATCACCAAAGAATTTTATGTTTTCATCTAAATTAATATTAAATGTCATGTTGTTATCTTTGGCTTTGTATTCAAGGGAAGAAGTAATGTTATCAACAATATTAATCAAATCTATTTCTTTAAATTCGATGTTATCCTTTGCCTCAATTCTCGAAAGTTTCAAAAGATTTGTTACAAGCTTATTCATTCTTTTTGCTTGGCTGTCCATTATTTTAAGGAAATCTTCGGTTGCTTTTAAATCGCCCTTTGCCGAGGTTTGCAAAGTCTCAACAAATCCTGAAATAACCGACAAAGGAGTTTTAAGTTCATGAGATGCATTTGCGATAAAATCCGCTTGCATTTTTTCGTTTTTCTTAATCGAAGTAATATCATGAAAAGCAACCACCACCACGGCTCCGTCTTTTGCAATGGTTGGAAGAGATTCAATTATCACATTGAAATATCTTTCTTTTATGTTTGTGATATGTAAGGATATTTTTTCTTTTATTTGTTCTTTTAAAGCTTTTTTGATGACTTCATTAAAATTGTTGTCATTAATAATTTTTGAAATTTCTCTGCCCTTTGATGAATGTCCAAAAATGTCCAAAGCTACTAAATTAGCGCCACAAATTTTCATTTTTTTATCAATCAAAAACAAAGGATAAGGAAGCACCGCCAAAACCGCAGCATCAGTCATAGTTTGAGCCTTTAAATTATTGGCTTCGGTGTTCCAAATGTTCATCATATCGTTGATTGCTTTGACCATATCTTTTACTTCTTCGGTCGAACTTTCAATCTTTGGAAAAGGCGTATTTTTATCGCCCAAAGCAATGGATTTTATATATTCTTTTATCGACATAAAATCGTTCATAAAAGGTATAAGAAAAACTAATAAAAGTATAAGAATTGAAAAATACCCAGACAAAGCCGAATAAGTGTCAACCACATCTAAAACCACCATCGCAAAAAGAATAACAGCCGAAGGAATGCTTAGAATAAGACCGCTTTTTATAAGTTTTTCATTATCATTTTTCATTGGTTAAAAAATTTCCCTTGTTAGATACGAAATTTATATTAATATAAATGAATTATGACAAAAGACAAAGAAAATAAAATGACACCGATGATGGCTCAATATTTCTCTATTAAAGAGAATTATATGGATTGCCTTTTATTTTATCGAATGGGCGATTTTTACGAGCTTTTTTTCGATGATGCAATAACCGCGGCCAAAGAATTAGATATAGTCCTAACCGCCAGAGGAAAACATAACGATAATGAAATTCCAATGTGTGGCGTTCCTTTTCATTCTTATGAAAACTATCTTTCTCGCTTGATTAAAAAAGGTTACAAAGTCGCCATTTGCGAACAAACCGAAGACCCAAAGGAAGCAAAAAAACGAGGGGCTTCGGCTATTGTAAACCGCGATGTTATCCGTGTTGTTACTGCTGGGACTTTGACCGAAGACAATATTTTAAATTCAAAAAGCAACAATTATCTTATGTCAATTTATGACAACAAAGACGGTTTTTCGGTCGCTTATTCCGATATTTCGACTTTGAGTGTTTCTGTTATTTCAAAATTTACGAATGAAAGCCTTTATGACTTGGTTCATAAAATATCACCTTCAGAAATCATTGTAAAAGAAGACTTTGACCAAGAAATTATTCATGATTTCAGTAAGATTATAACAAAACTTCCAAAAATAAGATTTTCAGAAGACAGGATTGAAGCTTCTTTGAAAAACAATCTCGAAGTTGAGGTTTTAGAGGTTTATGGAAATTTTAAAAAGCCCGAAGAAATTGCTATATCCTCGCTTCTTGATTATGTGGAAGCCACTCAAAAAGGATTAAATTACAAATTTAACCAAGTTTTAAAAGTATCAGACAGCGAATTTATGGAAATTCCCGCTGCGACAAGGATAAGTTTAGAAGTTTTTTCATCAAACAGCGAAGATAAAAAAAGCTCGCTTAAAAATGTAATGGATGAAACCGTTACTTCGCTTGGAGCAAGGGCTTTAAACGAGGTTATTTTGCAACCCTTAATTGATAAGAAAAAAATTGATGAAAGACTTGATAGCGTCGAATTTTTTATAAAAAATCAAAATGTTTTGGATAATTTAAGAACGACTTTAAAAAGTTGTTATGACATTGAAAGAGCATTATCCAGATTATCCTTTAATCGTGGTGGTCCAAGGGATATGTTGATGGTTTTAAAAACCATTTTAACCATTCCAAAAATCAAAGACTTATTTTCAAAACTAGAATCAAATAATAACATTGTTGAAAGTGAAATTCCTTTTCTTTTGAAATCGCTTTTAAATGATTTTGATGACTTTAATGAACTTTCTTTAAGTCTTTCTTCTGCTTTAAATGAAGATGTCCCCTTGCTTGCCCGAGATGGCGGATTTGTTAAAAAAGGATATAACGAAGCCTTTGATGAAGAGTGTTTAAAGCGAGATGAAGGTGTGAAATTCATCGCCAAGCTTCAATCAAAATACCAAGAAATGACGGGGATTAATAATTTTAAAATATCTCATAATAATATGCTTGGTTATTATTGCGAAGTTACTTCAAAGTTCGCGGACAAACTTTTTAATGACAAAGAAACTTTTATCCATCGTCAAACTTTGGCAAATAATGCAAGGTTT
>JAKJEU010000170.1 GCA_022705265.1 Pseudomonadota bacterium
CGGTTTTGGATGAATATATCATCGGTCAAGACCATGCAAAAAAGGTTTTGTCAGTTGCTGTTCACAATCATTATAAAAGATTGAAATATATGGCAAATGCTGATGGCGAAGTGGAATTGCAAAAGTCTAATATTTTGCTTATCGGACCTACTGGTTGTGGTAAAACTTTGCTTGCAAGTACTTTGGCAAAGGTTTTAGATGTCCCTTTCACAATTGCTGATGCAACAACTTTGACCGAGGCTGGTTATGTTGGCGAAGATGTTGAAAATATCATTCTTAAACTTGTTCAAGCTGCTGATTACAACATTGAAAGAGCTCAAAAAGGTATTGTTTACATCGACGAAATTGATAAAATTTCAAGAAAGTCAGACAGTGCCTCAATTACCCGTGATGTTTCAGGCGAAGGCGTTCAACAAGCTTTGCTTAAAATTATCGAAGGTACAAAGGCTTCTATTCCTCCACAAGGCGGAAGAAAACACCCTCAACAAGAATTTATCCAAGTTGATACAAGCAATATTTTGTTTATTTGTGGTGGTGCCTTTGCTGGACTTGATAGAATTATTTCGGCTCGTTCAACTGCTTCATCAATTGGTTTTGGTGCGACTGTACGAAATCCTGATGAAAGAAAAACTGGGGAATTATTCAAAAATGTTCAACCAGAAGATTTGTTGAAATTTGGTCTTATTCCTGAATTTATTGGAAGACTTCCAGTTTGTGCAACATTAGATGATATTGATAAGGAAACTTTGGTTGAAATCATTGAAAAACCTAAGAATTCTTTGATTAAACAATATAAAAAATTATTCTCATTTGAAGGTGTTGATTTAACCTTTACCGAAGATGCGATTTTAGCAATTGCCAAAAAAGCTTTGGAAAGAAATACAGGTGCAAGAGGACTTCGTTCTATTATGGAAAATATTCTTCTTGAAACTATGTACGAACTTCCAGCGATTGAAGGCGTTGAAGAAGTTGTAATTAACGATAAAGTCGTTGATGGCGATGCTGAACCTTTGATGATTTATGCTGAAAAAGCAAGAAAGAGTACATCTGCTTAAAATCAGTATTTATTGTCTTTTGATTATATAAATTAATTTTTTTTAAGGGGCTTGAAAAGAAGTGACAGAAGAAAATAACAATGATAACGACAATAAAAACGACGATTTATCAAGCGTAGATAAAAAAGAAGAGGTAAAAGATTCTTCTTTGATTGGTGATAATCAAAAAGGTAAAAAAGATTTGCAAAAGGGGGTATACGCTATACTCCCTTTGCGTGATATTGTAATATTCCCAAATATGATTGTTCCGCTTTTTGTGGGTCGTGAAAAATCGGTCAAAGCGTTGGACGAGGTTATTAAAAGCGATAAGCCTTTGTTGCTTGTTACTCAAAAAGACCAATCCATCGACAATCCAAAATCCGAAGATTTAAACGATGTTGGAACAATTTGTTATGTATTGCAACTTATAAGACTGCCTGATGGTACTGTGAAAGTTTTGGTTGAGGGAATTTCAAGGGCAAAGGTTTTGGAATATACCACAAAAGAGGAATATTTCGAAGCTTTGGCTGAGCCTTTTGTTGCTGATGAACAAGACGAAGATTTAAAACCTTTGATACGAACTGTGCTTACTCAATTTGAAGAGTATATAAAGCTTAATAAAAGAATTTCGCCAGAAGCATATGTGTCAATCACAAATATAAAAGATACTTTGAAATTAATTGATTTGATTGCATCTCATTTGAGTATCAAGGTTAATGAAAAACAAAAATTATTAAAAGAAGTTTCGGTTAAAAAGAGATTAGAGCTTTTATTTTCTTATATGGAATCGGAAATCGGTGTTTTACAAGTTGAAAAGAAAATTCGTGGTCGTGTGAAAAAACAAATGGAAAAATCTCAACGAGATTACTATTTGAACGAACAAATGAAGGCTATACAAAAAGAGCTTAACGACGGAGAAGAAGGTGGAGAGTTCGCCGAATTTGATAAGAAAATCAAATCTTTGGGGTTGAGTATAGAGGCAAAAGAAAAGGCGGTAGCAGAGCTTAAAAAACTTAAAAATATGTCTCCAATGTCTTCTGAGGCAACGGTTATAAGAAATTATTTGGATTGGTTGTTGTCTGTTCCTTGGAAAAAGAAAACGCCTCTTAAAACTGACCTTGAAAAGGCTATAAAAATAATGGACGAAGAACATTATGGGCTTGATAAGGTTAAAGAAAGAATTTCTGAATTTTTGGCGGTTCAACTTAAAACTGCAAGTGTTAAAGGCTCGATATTATGTCTTGTTGGTCCTCCTGGGGTTGGTAAGACCTCTTTGGGGCAATCAATTGCAAAGGCGGTTGGTCGTAAGTTTGTAAGAACTTCTCTTGGCGGTATGAGAGATGAAGCCGAAATCAGAGGGCACAGAAGAACTTATATTGGTGCTTTGCCTGGTAAGATTATTCAAACCATGAAAAAGGCAAAGACAAAGAATCCTTTATTCTTGCTTGATGAGATTGATAAGCTGGGTTCTGATTATAAGGGTGATCCTGCCTCAGCTTTGTTGGAGGTGCTTGACCCAGAGCAAAATAAAAACTTTAACGATCATTATTTGGAAGTCGATTATGATTTGTCAGATGTTATGTTTGTGACCACTGCGAATACTTTGAATATGCCTCGTCCATTGGTTGACAGAATGGAAGTTATAAGGATTTCAGGTTATACCGAGGACGAAAAACTTAATATTGCAAAACGCCATTTGATTGATAAAAAGCTTAAAGAATGTGGCATGAAAAAATCAGAATGGTCAATTGAAGACAGTGCTTTGTACGATTTGATAAGGTATTATACAAAAGAGGCTGGGGTTCGTAATTTAGAAAGAGAAATTGCAAATTTAATCAGAAAAGCGGTAAAAGAGCTTATGGTTAATAAAGACCTTAAAAAGATTGTTATAACCACTAATAATTTATCAAAATATGCAGGGGTAAGAAAATATGATTTTGGCATGATTGATAAAGATAACAGAGTAGGGGTTACAAATGGCCTTGCGTGGACAGAGGTTGGTGGAGATTTGCTTGAAATCGAAGCTTTGACTATGCCAGGTAAGGGTAATATCATTTTAACAGGTCAACTTGGCGATGTTATGAAGGAATCGGCAAATATTGCGATGTCATATATTCGTTCTTGTGCAAAAGAATTTGGAATTAATCCTGAAATTTTTGAAAAAACTGATATTCATATTCATGCTCCTGCTGGTGCTACTCCAAAAGACGGCCCTTCTGCTGGTCTTGCGATGTGTACTTCGATGATTTCTGCTTTAACTGGGATTGCTGTAAGAAAAGATGTG
>JAKJEU010000171.1 GCA_022705265.1 Pseudomonadota bacterium
TATAAGTTCTTCTTTCGAGATATCGCCCACAACTCCGATATACATATTATCGATTGCAAGCCTTGTTTTAACATATTCTTTTAAATCATCTTTTGTGATTTTTTCAACACTTTCAAGATTTCCTTCACTTTCTTTTGTTAAATAAGTCCCCTTAAAAGCATTATCTTTCCAATTTTTAAATGCAATATCGCCTTGATTTTTTTTGGACATATTAATGCCTGTTTTAATTTGCTCTTTAACCCTTAAAAAAGGCTCGTCATCAAATCTTGGGCTTTTTAAACAAAGTGATAATAACTTAAACGCAAGTTCCTTATTTTCCGACAAAGTTGTAAAAGATATCGAAAAAATATCCTTACTTGAAGAAAATGAAATATCTATACCTTTATCAAATAATAATCCGTTAAAAGCCTTTGAATCATAATCGCCCGCACCTTCGTCAAGCATTCCTGACACAAAATTTGACAAGCCTTCAACATTATCATCAACATAACCCGTTTTAAAATAAACACTCATGGCAATTATTGGATATTTATTATCCTTTATCAAATAAGCCTTTATCCCCTTATCCGTTTTAATTTCGTCAATTTTTGGAGTATATTCCGCAAAAGAATTAAACGAAAAAAGCATAAAAATAAATAAACAAAAGCTAATCTTTTTCATATTTTACCAACCAACCTACAAAAGGATTTTTCAAAACTTCATTTTTAAATTTATTAAGCTCAGCCAAATCAACTTTTTGAATTTTTTCGACATAATTTTCAACATCATCAAGCTTAACTCCATTAACAATTATCGGAGCAATCAAAGAAGCCCCCATCAAAGGTTGCTCAGCCATATAAATCATGTCGATTTTTATCCTTGATTTTATTCTCAAAAGCTCTTTATCAGTTGCATCTTGTTTTAAAATATCAGTTATTTCTTTTACCACTTGGTCTTTGGTTATATTTGGATAAGGAATACCTGAAATCAAAAACTCGCCACCAAGTCTTGAATAACTTCTATAACTTGTTGATACACTTAATAAAATCTTTTTTTCAAGCACCAGTTTTTGATAAAGCCGTCCGATTGTGTCATTTCCAACGATTTCTGAAAAAGTTTCTAATCTATAAATTTTATTTTTATCTTCCTCTTCAAAATAAGAAGGTACATGATAACTTATAACAAACATATCTTGATTATTGTTTTCATGTTTTAAAATGTATTCGGAAGAATAATTTTTATTTTGAAAATCTTTTTTAACCGATAATCTTTGAGGCAATTTTTTTGATGGAATTTTTTCATAATACTTTTTTGCAAGATTTAAGACATTATCCATCTTAACATCGCCAGAAATAACCAAAACAGCATTATTTGGATGATACCAAGCATCGTAGAATTGTTTTAACTTTGTTAAAGGCAAATTTTTAATTTCATTCATAAAACCAATCGTTGGAATTGAATATGAAGAATCTTCCCAAAAAATTTTATCCAAGTTTTCATTAAAAATACCAGAAGGATTACCATCAGTTCTTTGTAATCTTTCTTCGATTATAACTTTTTTTTCATCATCAAAATCTTTTTGATTAAATTTAATCCCTCTGACCCTTTTTGCTTCCATTTTCATAACAGTTTCAAGATGTTTTGAAGCAACATTTTGATGATAACAAGTCATATCATTAGTTGTAAAAGCATTATCGCTTCCACCCAAAGAATCGATAATTTCCGAGAATCCATTTCCCTTAAACATCATATGTTCAACAAAATGAGCAAGTCCAGAAAATCCAGGCTCTTCATCAATTCGCCCAACATTATAACAAAGATATTGAGAAACAAGAGGAGCTTTATTATTTTCAACCGTTTTCAAGATCAAATTCCTTTGCATCAAACATTTTTGAATAAGATTTAAAAGGAACCACCAAAATCAGAGCAACTAAAAACAAAAGCCTCATTTATATATTTGAACCTCTTTTTTATCTTCGATTTGTTCTTTGTTAAGTCTTTTTTTCTCAACCTCTGGATTTACCAAAACTTCGGTGGAATCCTTATCTTTTTGCCAGAACATAATTTCTTCAATAATATTTTTATCCAAAGATTTTTGATATTCATTATTTATCTTTGACCTTATTTCTGAATCAACTTTCATTTTTGAAATCAGTGCATCTTCTGCCACATCTGATGTTTTTTCATCAGGCTTAGAATTCAAAGACCTTATCAAATCATAAGGAGTTTCTTTCACCTCTTCTTTTTTGCTTTCTGAGGACATATCTTCAATTCCTAAACCACCAAAACCCGTGAAAATAGGCTCAGACGAAACCTTTTCCTCTTTTGCAGTGGAAAGCAAAGCACCCTTAGCCTCTTCCTTATTTTCACTTTTCACAATGTCAACATTTTCATCAACAGGATTAACCAAATCAAATTCCGGAGGAACCACCAAAGGAGCATTAGTTATAATTGAAAATTCATCTGGAACTTGCTTTGTAAGCCCCAAAGCTCTTTTAGTATCGTTTCCACAAGATGAAAGTGAAAGGATTAAACAAAATATTACAAAAAATCTCATTACTTACTCTCTTTTTCTTTTTTATTTGTTAAATAAGGATACACCATAAATAAAATTGCACCAACACAAATAGCACTGTCCGCGATATTAAAAGCTGGCCAATGGTAATCATATATATAAAAATCGATAAAGTCCACTACTGCCTTAAATCTTATTCTGTCAACTATATTACCCAAAGCGCCACCAGCAATAAGAGCCAACAAAACTTGATTTGCTTGTGATTTTTCTTTTCTTATCCAATAAATCAACCCACAAAATATTACAACGGTAATAATCGTTAAAATATGTGGAGTAAATTCACCACCATTTGCAAACATCGAAAAGCTTACGCCTCTGTTCCATGCAAGAACTATATTAAGAAAATCATTGATTCGCAAAACTTTAGGAGGATTCATAACATGTTCAAGAATGTACCATTTCGATAATTGGTCCAAAACAAATACGGTAATAATTGTAATCAAAGCTTTTTTCATAATAATATCTCTTTTGCCCTTACCATGTCTTGCATTAATTGTGATTTTATTTCATCAATGCTGTTAAATTTTATTTCGTCTCTTATATGTTTGATAAACTGTATACGAATCCTTTTATTATATAAATCAAAATCTTTATCAAAAATATGATTTTCTAATACAGGTTCAATATTTGAAAGTGTAGGTCTTTTTCCAAAATAAGAAAAACCATTCAACCATTCACCCTCGATAAAAGTCTTTGTCGCATAAACGCCATGTCTTGGCTTTATATAATTTCTTACATAAAGATTAGCAGTTTTATATCCAAG
>JAKJEU010000011.1 GCA_022705265.1 Pseudomonadota bacterium
TAAACACAACCTCACTTTGCAAACCTTTTGAACCGTGAGCCGTCATAATTCTTACCGCATCGACTTGTTTGTCATCAGTTTCTCTTTTAACATTGATTTCCGAGGATTTTATCCATTTCAAAAACGAAATTAACGAAGGTGTATTTTGTTGTTCGTAATTAATAATTATGTTCAAAAATTCCTTTAACGCATCGTCTACGACCTTATCCATTCTTGATATAAATCGTTTTCTTGCGTTCATTTTCCCATCTAATATAAACGAATAAATTTCAAAAGGCTTTAAATTCAGCGACATATTAAGAAGTGTTGATAATTCCGCATAAACTTTGTGATGATTATTTTTCAACATTTCATAAAGGTCCGAATTTTCCCTGCCTTTACAAAGATTAAAAAGCATTTCGTCATCAAAATTATATAACGGGCTTTTTAAAACCACCGCCAAAGACAAATCATCGTAAGGAGAAACCAAAAAATCCCCCAAAGCAATCAAATCCTTTATCGCAATTGAATCTTTTATCTCGAACCTGTCCACCCCTGATATTGGGATATTAAATTCTGATGATTTAAAAATATTCATCAAAGATTTTATAAAGCCTTGCTGTCTTTTTTGCATTAAAATCATTATATCAGAAGGCTTAATTTTCTTACCAAAATCAATTTTGCCATCCAAAATAGCCTTTATTTGTTTTGCAATTTTTAATGCCACTTCAAAGGACGGATTTTTATCGCCTTTTTCCTTGTTATCAAACAATGGAAGTTTTTCTTTTGCCTCATCCTCGTCTTTTTCAACATAAACCGCATCCCAAAGTTCAATAACCGAACCAAACCCTTTGTTATTATCGCTTACAAGATGGGTAAAGTCGGTTTCATCGCCCAAAACACCATTACTTACTTCTTTGTTTGATAAAAACATATTAACAAGATCCAAAACGCCTTGATTAGAACGGAAAGAAACCGCCATATTTTGATATGAAAATGGTCGGTTAAGATGATTTAATTTGCTTTCAAAAAACCGCCTCATTTTATCAAAATTATCAGGCCTTGCACCTTGGAAAGAATAAATTGATTGTTTTCTATCCCCTACTACGAAAACTGTGCGATTTTTGCTTAAATCCCCTGATAAAAATTCTTCACTTAAACTTTTTATAATATCCCATTGTTCAGGGCTTGTATCTTGGGCTTCATCAATTAAAAGATGAGACAAACCGTCATCTAATCGATACAAAATCCAATCACGATTTTCTTTGTTATTTAATAAATTTTTTGTAATCAATATCAAATCATCGTAATCAAGACAAAGCTTTCTTTCTTTTTGTTTTTGGTATTCCGTGATGATTTTTATGGCAATTTTTAAAATATCGCCCGTTTTTTGCAAAGTTGAAATTGATACTTGTTTATCCACCAAATCCATCAAAATATCGCCCATTTCTGACAATATTTCCGAATTTTCAAGAGCTTTTCTTAACGAATTATCATTGGTTAAAATGCTTTCTTTAAAACCTTTGAATCCATCTTGCTCACGAAAACAAGACATGGCATCAAGCACCTTTTGTTTTGTTGCATTTATCTTGCCACCGTTTATATCATTTCTTATTTTTTCAAAATATTGCTCTAAATTTGCTTTGTTAAGGTAAAAATCGAAACCCTTGCCATATTCGACACCCAAAAAATTATAAAGTCGCATCATGAAAACATCAAAGTCGTTATTACATTCATTGTAAATTGCAAGAATTTTAATTCGTTGCGACAATAAAGATTTCAAAGTTTCTTTTAAGTTTTTTTCCTTAATTTCAGATATACATCTTAAAAAAGCTTGGTTATTTTCGCCACCCTTATACGCTTCGTTTAAAACCTTTGATAAGATTTTTTCAAAAATAACATTAGCATCGTTTTCATCCATTACCTTAAAATACGGAGAAATCGAAGCTTCGATTGGAAATCTTTTTAAAATGCTTTGACAAAGCCCATGAATAGTGGTTACCTTTATGCCCGTTTTATCGTCAATTACCTTTGCAAACAAAAGCCTTGCTTGGATTTTTAATTTTGACAATTCATTATCGTTTAAAGCTCTTCCTTCTAACCCTTCAAGCTCTTTTTTCAAATCTTCATCAGAAATAATCGCAAAACTTTTAAGCTTTTTGTTAATTCGGTCAATCATTTCCGTAGCACCAGCTTTGGTATAAGTTATGCACCAAATTTTTTTTACATCAGCACCACTTAAAAGAAGGTTTATAACCCTGTCAACTAAGACTTTTGTTTTGCCAGAACCAGCAGAAGCGCTAACCCATGCGGAAACATCGTGTCTTGCAACTTCTCTTTGTTTTTTGTTGGCAATTTCATTCGTGCTGACCATTTCATTCATTATTATCATCTCCACTTATCATCCATTCTTCAACTCTTGCTAAATGGTCGTAATCAGAATAAATTTCCTCGCCTGTCCGTTTTGAAAGATATATTGCATCTTCTCTTTTATAATATTCAAGCAAAGCGATGGTTCTGTCCCTATAATCTTCGATTAAGGCATCTTTATCGATTGGTTCTTTTTTTCTTCCCACAGCTTCGAAATCATCGATTTTTCCGCCGTTTTCAAAGTCAACTTGCCAATATTCGATTTTCGAAACATTATGAGGCGGCACATTTTCAAAACAACCTTCTCTTGCCATCATTGCTTCTAAAACAAGCTGTGGTTCGTATCCTTTTAATGCTTCTTTTTTCAAATCTTTGCTTGAAGTTTTATAATCAATCAAGCGGAGAGTTTTGTCATTTAACACATCAATCCTGTCCGCCCTTGCCTTGATTTTTATGTCGTTAAGTTTAGCCTCGCCCTTAACCTCGCAATAACTTCTGTCGACAAGATTTTTTTCTTCCATAACTTTTTCATAAAAGAATTTGGCATAATTTTCAAATTTTTGGAACCAATAACCACCATCAAAACCATATTCTTTTAAAGCCAAAGTCCCAATTTCCAAAATTTCATTATAAGTTTTATTTAAAGATTTGCTTAAAACTTCATGAACAACTATTCCAAATTCTCTTGCTCCGATTTCGATTTCAATATCGTCAAGAGGTTTCAATTTTAACCCATGTTTTGCATAAATTGCATAAGCATCATGCCACAAAAGTTTTAAATCACTTAACGACAATTCTGATGGTTTGAAATTTATTGGTAAAGTTGGTTTTGGAGCATTAATTGTAATTTTTTCATCAACTTCATAAAACGATTTGACATAGCAATCAAAATCCTCATCCAGCAAATTATATTTAAGCCCCTTAATTTCCATAACGGCATCAAGCCTTAAAAGCCATCTTGAAGGATTTTTCAAAGCTCCACCTTCTTTTAAACTTCTTGTCAAATACACCTTGCCATTTGAAGCTTGGTTTAAAAAGTCAAGAGCACTTACGCCGATTTCAAAATCTTCGCTTAAAAGTGATAGAGTTTTTTTCATATTTTGGTTAATCCATGGATTGTAACCATTTGAATTTACCCAATTATCATCATTAAGTCCCGCAATTACAACTACATCGGATTTTTGCAATCTTGATTCAATTGGCGATAAAATATCAAGCCTTGGATGCATTCCGTAAAGAGGTCTTATCGTCTCTCCACTTAAAATCAAATCGATAAATTCTTGATATTCTTTTAAATTAATTTCGCCGACCATTTTTGCTGATTCTAAAACCTTGAACATTAAATCAGCACAAACCTTACCCTCATTTTTTCTCCATAAATTTAACGGAGTATCCAAAGTCGAGGCAAGTTTTTCCGCAACCTTAATATGATTTTTTAAAACGGTTTCAAAATCAAATCTTTCCTTTTTGAAAATATCCAAAAAAGGCGACAATATTTGTTTAACATCGTTAAGCCATGCTTTTAAATCATCTTCTTTTATCAATTCAATAACTTCATCAATTGAAAGCTTTTTAATCAAACCTCTTAAATATTTTCGCTCCAACTTTCTGGTATTTTTTATCGAATTTTCAAAATCAAACCCAGCAATTGTAAAAGGGTGTTTTAATAATTCTAACAATGCCACATGGTCATTTTGGTTCAAAGCATAATTTGAAATCAAATCAAAAAACATTCCAATTTTGGAAATCGTCAAAGGATAACCAGAAGAATCATCAAGGAAAATATCCCATTTTAACATTTTTGATTTTATAATCCTTGCCAAATTACGATTAGGGGTTACCACAACCGCTCTTTTACCCTCTTCTTCCAAAGTTTTTCTTAATATCAAAGAAATAATATCAGCCTCATAATCGATATCAGGACAATCAATGCGATATAAATTATTTAAAGCTTCATTTGAAATATCGCTTTCCTTCCATTTATAAACGCTTGATGGAGGTCTTAACGCCTCTTTCAACAAATTAAGCCTTGCCCCCTCCTTTGTTTCAACCAAATTTTTGACATCTTTTAATGATATGTCGGAACCGATAAAAAGCTTTTTAAAGCTATATTGCGGGTGAGTTTCACTTATTGCATCAAAATCTGCATCACTTATTTTGTTATCAAGCCCATGAAAAATCGCACAACCATTTGGCAATTTAACAACCTCATCAAACAATGTTTTAGTAATTGGAGAAACAAAGCTTAGCCCCGCCATTATTACAGGCTTATCAAAAGGGTTTTCTTGCCATGCTTTTAAAATTGATAATACTTTTTTGTTAAAAAATACTTTTTTATCAATAAAACCTTGTTCTTTTAAAATATCGTTCCAATTTAGTGTTATAATCTTTAAAAATTCCAAGATTTCATTCCAATGGACGGCATAATTATCTGGGACTATGGTTTCTAAATCTTGATAGGATATATTGTAATCAATAAAATCGTCCAAAATTTCAAGCAAAGACGAAGCAAGCGACAAAGATTTTGACTCGGAATATTTTCCCATACCGTTAATAAGCTTTGACAATATAAAAAGCCTTGTAAAATCGGGAATGATATTCAAATCGTCTTCATCATCTCTTGATAAATCATCAAAAACCGCATGAAAAGAATTAACCGTCATAAGTCTTGGCAATAAAAGAGCACCACCTTCACTTTTTCTTATGAAAGCTTCCTTTAATGCTCTTAAAGAACGGTTAGTCGGCAATATTATATGATAATCCACCAGTGAAAAAGCACCGTTATCTTTGCCCTTTGAAATTAAATAATCAGCTAAAACATCAACAAACGATAAATCCGATGGTATCGTAAAGACTTTATCAATCATTTAAGTCTACTTTCCTCAATCCCTTTTACAGTAATATGACGCTTATGTTCGTCAATCATTTCGATTTTTATGTTAATTAAATTTTCGTCCTTGATAAAATTCAAAGCCAAAGAAGGCCATTCAATTAACGATACTCCATTAATCAAAGCCTCTTCAATGCCAACTTCGTAAAGGTCCGTTTCGTCTTTAAGCCTGTATAAATCAAAATGCCAAATTTGAAATTTAGGAGCATCATAAATTTGTACCAAAGTAAAGGTAGGACTTACCACAATTTGGTCTTCGGCGGTAAGATATTTAACAAAACTTCTTGAAAAAACAGTTTTACCAACCCCTAAATTGCCATTTAACGCAATCACATCGCCTTTTTTAACAACTTCTGCGACTTTTCTTGCAAAATTGTTCATTTCCTCTTCGGAATTTACAATTAATTCATGAAATTTTGCCATAATTTACCCACTGGTTTGTCTTTTGATTTTGAAGAAGAAGGCAATACAATAACTTCTTGTTTCTTTTGTTTTTCAGCATCAAATTGCCATGGAGCATAAAAAGAACCTTGCCAAAGCCCAAGTAGTTTTGTTTTAGCATGACTTTCATATGGAAAATAGACTTGACCAAATTTTGGGTTCGGAAAAGCATAACCAAGTCCCACCATATATGCCCCGATATCATCACTTCCACTTAAACAAACGCCATAAGTTGTGTCTTTTTCTTCACCAATTATTGTGCATTCAATTTCTTTTGTTCCGATTAATTTTGCAAGTTTTTCTGTTGCGACTCTTCCACAATAATAAAGCCTTCTGTAATTATCAGCACAAGTTTGATCAATTCTTGGAGCTTCAATTCCATAAAGATGAATTCTTTTTCCATCTAAGGTAACAGTATTCCCATCAAATACCTTTGCAATACCCTTTAATTTTATTTGTTCTTTTGGTTTGCCATCATTTTCGTTTTTAGAACTAAAAAGCCTTGATAAAACACCTTTTTCCGGGATAGCACCGTCTTTATCGCTTCCCTTCGTATTTATAAAACCACCAAAATACGCAATTGAAAATAAAACCAATGCAATGACAACAACAGTTATAATACAACCAATTGCTTTTATAAAAACACAAATAAGTATTATTCCAAAGATTACAGCAACCGTAATTCCCATCATGCCAAGCTCATGGTCACCACCACTAAACCCGAGGTATCCTGCACCAGCTCCACCAATAACAAACAAGGATATAAGAAATTTTAACATAGGCTAATTCCTTTTTTATATTTTTTAACAATTATGTATAAAGATATTACAATTTTACTTCTGTAACAATTTTATTTTTAATATTATCATAACAAATTGTAAGTTTTCCAGCCCTTAAAAGCAACGCATCTTTGCCAAAAAAGTCAAGCCTCCAACCTTCTAAAACTTTTGATTTAGATTTAATCCCCAAAACTGCTATATCATCAATATCATCATGATTTGCAACAAGTTTTGAAGAAACCTTTGCCTCGGAACATTTCAAATTAAGTAAAAGTTTTAACATATCCGTCAACGGTTTTAATTTTGAAAGCTTAGTCAAATATTCTTTTGAAGGTCTTTGCGGCAATATAATGTTTTCAAAATCAGAATTTTTTAACAAATCCAAAATTTCTTCCCCATATTTTATCGAACCATCAGATTTTCTTTGCACACTTCTTATGTTTTTAAGCCCTTCTTCGTCCTTTGGATTTACCAAAGCAATTTCAAGCAAAGTTTCATCAGGAACTATATATTTTCTTGGCTTATCAAGCTTCATCGCGGTTGCATCACGAAATTTTGCCAAAGCTTGTAAATTCGCAATATATTGTTTTGAAGAACTTTTTGCTTTAAGCCTTTCCCATGCATTATCAAGATTTATATCATAATTATCGATTGATATAAGATAATCCATCTCATCTTTAATCCAATCGTTACGATTAAGTTTTGTAAGCTTTTTATCAAGCTCTTTATAAACCTTTATCAAATAAGTGACATCAGATAAGGCATAATCAATTTGTTCATCAGTTAAGGGTCTTTTCGTCCAATCAGTCAATCTTTGCCCTTTGTTCAAAGCAACTTTACAATAATATTGCACCAAAAATTGATAAGAAACCGAGTCGCCAAAACCCAATGCCATTGCCGCAATTTGAGTATCAAACAAAGGTTTAGGTATTATTTTTAAAAGATTATAAAAAGCCTCTAAATCTTGTCTTGCTGAATGAAAAACTTTGACTATGCTTTCATTTATTAGTATATCTTTTAAAGGTGAGTAATCATCAATTTCTGATAAGACATCAATGACCACGGATTTCCTTGCTGTTCCAATTTGGATAAGACAAAGATGAGGGAAAAAGGTTTTCTCTCTCACGAATTCAGTGTCTAAAGTTATAAATTTTTGTTTATCTAAGGATTTACAAAATTTTTTAAGCGATTTATTATCAGTAATTATTTTCATATTTTTTTTATACAATATTATAGCTTTCATTTGCAAGGCTTGATACAATGAGAAAATGTTTTTTTATTTTTAAGGGAGAGGAAAAAATGGGTTATCGCACTCATAAATGTGGAGAATTAAGAGCGTCTCATAAAGGCGAGACTGTTAAAATTGCTGGTTGGATTTTAAGCAAACGAGATCATGGAAATTTATTATTCATCGATTTACGAGATAATTTCGGAGTAACCCAAGTTGTTGCTCATCCACAAAGCCCTGTTTTTTCTATATTAGAAAAGCTCAGAATCGAAAGCGTTATTTCAATTACTGGTGAAGTAGTTTTAAGAGCAGAAGGAACAACAAATCCTAAACTTCCTACTGGTGAAATCGAAGTCGTTGCAAAAGAAATCGAAGTTCATTCAGAAGCAGAAGTATTACCTATTCAAGTAGCAGAAGGTTATGATAACCCAGAAGACCAAAGATTAAAATATCGATTCCTTGATCTTCGTCGTGAAAGATTACATAACAACATTCTTTTAAGAAGTAAGGTTATTGCTTCTTTAAGAAAAGGTATGTTAAACCAAGGTTTCACCGAATTTCAAACCCCAATTTTGACAGCTTCATCACCAGAAGGTGCAAGAGACTTCTTGGTTCCAAGCCGTCTTCACCCAGGAAAGTTTTATGCTTTGCCACAAGCACCACAACAATTTAAACAATTAATCATGGTTGCAGGATTTGACAGATATTTCCAAATCGCTCCATGTTTCAGAGACGAAGACAGCCGTGCTGACCGTTCTCCTGGTGAATTTTACCAACTTGACCTTGAAATGTCTTTTGTAACCCAAGATGATGTTTTCAATGCCATTGAACCTGTATTATCTGGTACTTTCAACGAATTTATCGACAAATCAAAAGTTGACCAACCTCCTTATGTCAGAATTCCTTATCGCGAATCTATGCTTAAATATGGTAACGATAAACCAGATTTAAGAAATCCATTGATTATTTGTGATGTTGGCGAAATTTTTAAAGGTTCAAACTTTGCGGTATTTGCTAATGCTGTGGAAGCTGGTAAAATAGTTCGTGCTATCCCTGCTCCATCTGCTTCATCAAAACCAAGAAGCTGGTTTGATAAGCTTGGTGATTATGCAAAAGAATTAGGTCAAGCTGGACTTGGTTATATCAATTTTGCCGAAGATGGTGCAAAAGGACCTCTTGCTAAGAACCTTGACGAAGCAAGACTTAACAAAATTAAGGAAGTTGTTGGACTTAAAACTGGCGATGCTGTGTTCTTTACTTGTGATGAACCAGAAAAAGCAGCAAAAGCAGCTGGTTATGTAAGAACAAGAATTGGTGAAGATTTAGGATTGATTGATAAATCTTTATACAAATTCTGTTGGATTACTGATTTCCCTATGTTCGAATATAACGAAGAAGACAAGAAAATTGACTTCTCTCATAACCCATTTTCTATGCCACAAGGCGGTTTGGAAGCTTTGCTTAACAAAGACCCTCTTGAAATCAATGCTTACCAATACGATATCGTATGTAATGGTGTTGAATTGTCTTCTGGTGCTATTCGTAACCACCGCCCTGACATTATGTTCAAAGCTTTTGAAATCGCTGGATATGGCAAGGAAGTTGTGGAACAAAAATTCGGTGGTATGTTAAATGCATTCAAATATGGCGCTCCTCCTCATGGTGGTTGTGCTCCTGGTGTTGACCGTATCGTTATGTTGATTGCTGGCGAACCTAATATCCGTGAGGTTATTATGTTCCCAATGAACCAACAAGCACAAGATTTGATGATGAATGCACCTTCTGATGTTACTGAAAAACAATTAAGAGAGCTTCATATAAAAATCAATGCGCCTAAGAAATAGTTTATTTTTTATTTTATTTTTTACACTTATCAATCAAGCTTATTCTCATAATATAATCCCTTACAAGGCTGTTTATGATGTAAGCTTGGTTGGTAGTGATGAAACAAAAATAGAAAAAATAAACGGAAAAATGGAGTTTGAGCTTAAAATTTCAAATGGGTATGTTTCAAAATATTTTTTTAATGTTCTTGTTGAATTTAAAAACAAAGAAATATTTAAGCTCAAAAATGCCTTAAAAGCCTTTGAAGACTTTGAAAGTAAAAAATATCAATATACTTTTATAAAAAATCAAGAAGACAAACAAATAAAAATATTATCGGATTATCAAAACAAGACTTTAATTGTTAATAATGATGGAAAAATCAAAAATAAAATAACAAATCAAGATGTTTTAACCCCTATAAATTTTCTTAAAGAAATAATTCACTTAAATTTAAAAACAGTCCATTCAAATTATAATTCTTTTAAGGTTATTGATGGAAATTTTTCTGATGGCTTTTGTACTGCCCATACTTATACAGAGCTTGTGAAATCAGAAAATAGCACGAAAAAGTGGAAAGTAAGTATTGAATATGTTTCTGAAAATGAGATGGAAGATCTCCCTTTATCCAATGTGCAATTAATAATTGATGAAAGAGGCGTCATTCATGAAATTATTCAAAAATATCCAAAATTCAAAGTCAAATACAACCTTTTTAAATTAGATGAATATAAATAATGATAAAAGTTGAAAAAGTTTCTGAAATTATAAAAGAAATCGCTCAAAACCAAATTATGAGCAAATATAAAAAGCTTGAAAGTAATGAAATCGAATGTAAAAGCTCTGAAATTGACCTTGTTACCATTGCTGATAAAAAAAGTGAAAAAGAGTTTATAAAACAACTAACCTTAATGTTACCTAATTCCAAAATCATTGGCGAAGAAAGCGTTTATAAAGACAACTCTATATTAAATCTTGTCGATGATGAAGGATATGTATGGGTTGTTGACCCTCTTGATGGCACAAATAATTTTACCAAAGGAAGTGAAGATTTTGGTGTTATGGTTGCTTTGTTAAAAAACAAAGAGACAGTCGCTGGATTTATTTACAACCCTTTGAAAGACGATATGTTGATTGCGGAAAAAAATAATGGTGCTTATATAAACAATCAAAAAATAATCCTTAAAAGCATAAATAAGGATTTAAAAGATTACAATGTACTTTATAATTTTGACCATTATGATGTTAATAAGCACACAAATCTTGGCGATATTGTTTCTTCTTTCAAATCTTTGTTTTGTTCTGCTGCTGAATATCAAAGCCTTTTGGAACAAAAATCTGATATTGGTTTCTTTTGTGGTTATTTAAAACCTTGGGACCATATTGCTGGGCTTTTATTATATAAAGAAGCTGGTGGTTTCAGCTCTTTTATGAACAATTTACCATATTCAAATCGAATGGTTGAAAAAAGAAATCTTCCACTCCTACTCGCCCCTAATAAAGAAATATGGCAAGAATTACAAAGCAAGATTACTTATTCTTTTTGATTTAAAAATCCCTAACTTCGGAATTTCCGCCGTTCCAGTTTTTAACGAATTTTTCCAAATTATCGTCTTTTTTATCAGGTAAAGTTACATATAATTTTACCAATAAATCTCCTTGTGAAGATGAGGTTTTTATTCCTTTTCCCCTCAACCTTAGCGTAGAATTTGATGTATTCGGTGGAACGCTAACTGATACTTGACCGTCCAAAGTTGGTATAGTTATTTTCGCACCCATTACGGCTTCTTTTAAAGTTATTGGAACCTTTATAACGACATTCAAACCATCTTTTTCAAAATATTTATGAGCAATAACCTTAATCGTAATCAAAGCATCACCAGTCTTGCCACCAGAACTTCCCGCCATTCCTTGGTTTTTAAGCCTTAAAACCGCACCATCATCTGTTCCTTCTGGGATTTTTACTTTTATCTTTTTACCATTAGCAAGGCTTATTTCTTTTGTTGAACCAAGTGCGGCATCAACGAAGGAAACCGACAAAGTATAGCTTACATTCGAACCATCAGTTTTTGGAGCTTTAGATTTATGTCTTGCAAAAGTATCGAAAAAATCACTAAACCCACCGAAGCCATCTGAACCGTCTTTGAAAAAATCGAAACCGTCGTTTTTGGATTTACCATATTTTGAAGAAAATCCATTAAAACCATCAAATCCGCCTCCATTAAATCCTCCTCTTGAAAAACCTTTTATATTTCCATCAGCATCAATTTCACCTCGGTCATATTTTGCCTTTTTATCCTTATCCGACAAAAAATTATAAGCATTGGTCACTTCTTTGAATTTTTCTTCAACCTTTTTGTTATTAGGATTAACATCAGGGTGCAATTCTCGTGCAAGCTTGCGATAAGCCTTTTTAATGTCTTGTTCGTTTGAATTTTTTGAAATTCCCAATATTGTATACGGATCTTTGCTCATATTTATTTTTCTATACTTTTAATTTAATGATACTTATAATTTAATCATTATAATCAATTTATTCAAGATGAAAGCTTATTTATTATGAATGAAACAGAAAAAAACCAAAATTTATTAAGGTTTGCAACATATGCCTCGGTC
The DNA here is from genome assembly GCA_022705265.1 of Pseudomonadota bacterium. Taxonomy (GTDB): domain Bacteria; phylum Pseudomonadota; class Alphaproteobacteria; order JAKJEU01; family JAKJEU01; genus JAKJEU01. The sequence continues at coordinate 12,128 of JAKJEU010000011.1, forward strand.
GGAGTTGCAACCATTTTAATTATTGCAAAGTTAGTTACTTATGTTATGACTTCTTCTGTTTCGATGCTGTCCAGCTTGGTTGATTCTTCTCTTGATGCTTTGGCTTCTTTTGTAAATATGTATGCAGTTTATGTTTCGTTAATGCCTCCCGATAAACATCACAGATTTGGTCATGGCAAGGCTGAACCTTTGGCGGGACTTTTCCAAGCGGCTTTTATATTTGGTTCTGGGATATTCTTATTATTTGAAAGTTTTAATCGACTTTTCACTCCTTATACAGTCAAAAATATTGACATGGGGCTTTATATAATGGGAATTTCAATGGCGCTTACTTTTGCTTTAATCATGTTTCAAAAATATGTTATCAAAAAGACCTCTTCTGTTGCTATTTCTGCTGACATGGCTCATTATTCAGGAGACATTTTGATGAATGTTGGGGTTGTTTTATCCTTAATCATTTATAAATGGCTTGATTTTCAATATATCGATTCTATATTTTCATTCCTTGTTTCCATATATTTAATAACAACCTCTTATAAAGTTACAAAAACTTCGATTGAATATTTAATGGACCGTGAATTACCAGAAGAAATAAGAGTTGATATTATAAAAATCGCTCTTGAACAAAAAGAAGTTTGCGGAGTTCATGATGTTAAAACAAGGTCTTCTGGAACTCATTATTTTATTCAATTACATGTCGAACTTGATGAAAAAATGTCGTTAAGAAAGGCCCATACCATCGCCGATAACATCGAAAAAGAAATCATGAAAAAATATACAAATTCCGAAGTAATTGTTCACCAAGACCCAAAAGAATAAAATAAAAGCCTGATATTTCGTAAATCAGGCTTTTTTTTAAAATTATCTTACGCTGTTGATTTGAAGATATTTACCAGTATCATTATAATAAACAACGATTTTACCATTAATTCTTTTCGCATAACTTTCATATCCCGAAAGAATTGTTTTCTTGCTTCCTGTTTGAACAACTCTGTAAGCGTCTCCATCAATTCTTACAATATTAATCATTTCAATTTTGGTCGATAAAATCCCCATAACATAAAAGGAAAGAACCATTATAAAAATGAAAGCACCGCAAAGATAATTTCTTTCCGATACTGATTTATCCCCTTTGAAATAAAAAAACAAAGAGACGACATAAGAAACAATTACTATTATCAAGCCAATTTCAAGAGATGCGTTTTTCATCAAATCAATTATTCCAAAAACGATGGCAACTCCTGCGACTATATTAACCAATATAGCCATGAAATTTTCCATATTTTTAACACTTTCAATCGCATCTTCGGTCTCACTTATTTTGGTATAAGTTTTAAATAAAAGAGAGCCAAAAACAATCAAAACAAACGAAGAAATAAGAGCCATTATATTTGAAGATGAAAAATCCATAACACTAAATGGTACCTTGAACTCATAATATCTTCCGTAATAATATGTAAAGTAACAAACAAAAGAAATAGAAACAACCAATGTAATATAAGCAAAAAATTCAAAACAATCATATAATGAAACATCTTGCTTTATAAAAGCCTGATTTAATTCACCTTTTTCACTATCTTCATCATCGTTATTATTTCTGTCAGCCATACAAATTACTCCTTATCTTCTTTTTTTCTAGCACTAAAATCAATTACACTTCTTGGTACAGAGCGTTTTATGCCATATTCTTTAAACTTTCTTATCATTTCATATCTTAAATCGCTCAAAGTAACCGCTCTGTCACTTGTATCTTTTACATAACATCTTAATTCAAATATCATACCATTATCTTGCCATTCTGTAAAGATTACTTGAGGTGCAGGAATTTCAAGAACTTTATGATGAGATTTAGCCACAGCCATCAAGGCTTCTTTTACTGTTTCAGGGTCAGTATCCAAAGCAACCGACGAAACCATTTCTATTCTGTTAAAGGGTTGGTTTCTTGTCCAATTTATGAAAGAGCTTGATAAAATATCGGCATTTGGAACAATTATATGAGCCTTTTGAAAAGTTTCAATCGTAGTCGTCCTTATACTTATACTTCTTACATTTCCTTGGCTTCCATCTTTTAAAACCACCCAATCTCCGACTTTAATTGGTCGTTCAAACAATATGATAATTCCAGACACAAAATTATTAACAATATTTTGCAAACCAAAACCAATACCAAGAGACAAAGCACCAGCGATAATTGTAATACTTGTAAAGGTAATCCCAAGCATAGTCAAAAATATAAGAATAGCAATAATATAACCCGTATATTTAAACCCAACCGAAATTGAATATTTTATACTTTCATCTAAATTTCCTTTATCAATCCTTTTATTTATAAGGCTTACAATAAAAATAATCGATAAAAACACCAAAACTGAAATTGATATGTTCATAATTGATAAATTAAAATTATAAAATTTCATATCAAATAATATTTTTCGATTTACCTCTAAGATTTGAGATTTTCTAAACCCTATTGCAAACAAAAAAGCCATAAAAGCAGTATAAGCATTAAGGATAAATATAAATATTTCCAAAATAACAGATGCCTTTTCAAAGCTTATATATTTATTAATTTTGCTTTTTAAAACCCCTAAAAGCTCCTTTAAAGCAAGCCCAAAAGTTGTAACCAAAACAAAAGCAATGTAAATCATAATTGCACGGAACAATATAATATTTGCGAGTGCAACATATCCCGACATTATAAGCAAAATTGGAA
>JAKJEU010000172.1 GCA_022705265.1 Pseudomonadota bacterium
TATTTTTTTGTATAATCATCAACTCTCATTATAAAAAACCTTCTAAAATTTAATCACCCTTTTACCAAATCACTCAAATAAATAATCTCTTTATCCAAAGATTTAGCAAGGGCGATTTCGTTTTTGGTGCTGTTTCCGATATATCCGTTTACATCGACGACTAAAATTGCATCTGATAACTTTATTTTTTCCTTGTGCATGTTACCAAGCATGTTTATTTCGTTTTCACTAAGAACACCGTTATCATTTAATGGAAATATCGGAATTAAAACAACATTTCCCAATAATTCCATTTGCAAAGATATTTCCATCATCTCGGCTTTGAATTTTAAACTACCACAAACTGTGATTATTTTCATTTGTTATATTCCGCTTTTATACTTACGATTTAATATAAAAATTTGCTGATAAAAAAATACTTTAAGTAGGTATTAACCCATGTTTTTACAAGCTGTTTCAATTTTGTTATTAAGTTCTTGTAAAAATTCCTTTTTTCCCATTCCAAAAGGCATAGGAGGCATTATTTCAACAGTAATCTTACCGCTTTTTTTCCACATACTGTTTCTTCCCCAAACTTTGCCAGAATTAATAGCAACAGGAATAACAGGAAGATTGGTTTTCTCATATAACAAAGCAACACCAGGGTTATATGCTTTAACTTCTTCGCCGTATCTTGTTCTTGTTCCTTCTGGGAATATTATGATTTGGCGACCTAACTTTGCTCTGTTCATTACGCCACTTAAAAGCTTTTTCATAGCCTTAGCTCCAGATTTCCTGTCAAGAGCAATGCTCCCTGCTTTAAGAAGTTGCCAGCCAAAAAATGGTAAATATAAAAGCTCTTTTTTAACCACGAACACAGCCTTGTTAAAAATAAGATGATATACAATAGTCTCAAAAGCAGATTGATGTTTAGATGCAATTATAACGCTACCCTCAGGTACATTTTCAAAACCTTTTACTTCGTATGTTATACCCACGATATATTTAAGCATATATTTTATGCCATAAGCCCAAAGATGAGCCCATTTAATTGCATAAATTGATGGAAAAGGAAATAATAACATTCCGACGATTGAAAAAAGACCTGTCCAAATGATGTATGTAAAAGTAAAAATAATCGATTTTATCATGTTAATTTCTTTCTTATTCTTGCAACTATGTATTTTAAGTATTCAGTAATTATAAGTTTAGAAGAGTAAAAATCTTCCCACCAGTAGTTATTTGTATCTTCATTAAATACTTTATATGGAGTTATTTTAATCTCGCTGTTTAAAAAACTTAATTCAACCAAGCTTCGAGGCATATGGTAATACGAGGTTACCACCATAATGTTTTTTAAATTGTTTTTCAAAGCAAAAGAAGATATTTCCGAAGCATTTTGGTAAGTGTTTTTTGCAAAATAACCAATTTTTATCTTTTCATTTATTTCATCTTTTATATTATTAGCATCTTTAAGCAAAGATAACGAAACATTTTCATTAACACCAGAAATAAACAAAACATCAGAATTGGTTGAGGTCATAAGCTCGATTGCTTTTTCAATTCTTCCAATCCCGCCTGTAAGGACTATGATAGCATCAAATTTTTCATCAAAATTTTTGTTGTCTTTGTTCATTTCTCTTAAAAACAAAGAAAAATCCATTAAAAAACAAACCAAACATAAAAACAACAACCAAAAAACAATTTTTTTAATCATTACAACATCCGTTTAAGTCTTTGCCATACGGTAACATAACTTGTCAAAGTACTTAAAATCACCGCACTAAAAGGAACTATGATAATCATTAAGTAGTCTTTTAAACCCAGAGAAGAATGATTCAAAATACCTCCATTTATATTTTTGATTAACGAACCAACAATCCATATCATGCAAAAAGCCATCAAAGTTCCGACCAAAGCTCCTAAAAAAGAAAGGATTGCAATTCTGATTGAAAAATGCTTTGCGATATAATTATCTTTTGCTCCGATTAAGTGTAAAAGCCATATAGCCTCTTTATGAACATCAAGACTTGATGACGCAGCATAAATAACCGTAATAGCAGTAGAAAAAGCAACCATAGACATGATTAAAAGTGACAAAAACTTTATGCTTTTTGAAAAGCTTATAAGCTTAGAAAGCCAAAGATAATGGACATCAATCGAGGCAAGAGGTGATTTTAAAGAAAGTTCCTCTTTTAATTTGTCAATATCAAGAGGTGTTTTGCCATCAAGGGTAACATCAATCATGGCTGGCATTGGGATATTATCAAGGATTTCATTATCGCCAAACCATGGTTTAAGAAGGTCTTTTAATTGTCCTCTGGTAAGTTCTCTTGCTTTTTCAATCCCCTTATATTCGTTAAGAAAATCAACCGTAATATCAATTTCTTCTTTTAATTTTGCCATACTCATGTTTGGTTTTGGAATGACCTGCACAGTCAAGGAGCCAGAAATTGATTTTTCAAGATTATAAAGCATAGAATTAATTGAAATGCTAAAACTTGTCGTTATGGTTGCAAAAAACACCATAAGCATAACCATCCACGGAAGGAAAAAACTTGATGTATCATGAGCTATTGGTAAATTTTTAGAACTTATTTTAATCATTAAATTTCATCCATATACAAAAACTGACTTTTGATTACTTTTAGTTTTCCATCTTTAATATGTAACCTTGGATATTCATATTTTTCAATCATATTTTGATTATGAGTTGCAAAAACCACCGAAGTCCCTCTTTTATTAAGTTCAATAAAAAGATAAAGCAATTTGGCAGCAGTTTTATCATCAACATTTCCCGTAGGCTCATCCGCCAAAAGTATTTGAGGACGATTAATAACCGCACGAGCAATAGCAATAGTTTGTTGTTGACCGCCTGATAAAGTTGTTGGAGAAACATGATGTTCATTTAATCCAACCCAATTCAAAAGCTCGGTTACTTTATGCTTTATACTTGCCTCGCTTTCCCCTGCGACTCGCAAAGGCAATGCAACATTGTCAAAAACACTTAAATAAGGTAAAAGATGATAATCTTGGAACACAACTCCGATTCGGCTTCGAATCGAGGTTAAGGTGTCTCGGCTCGAAGTTGAAGTGTTATGACCATATATCGTAACTTCGCCACGAGTTGGTTTGCGCATAAGGTACATAAGGCTTAAAAGCGAGGTTTTACCAGCTCCTGAGGGGCCTGTTAAAAAATAAAAAGACCCAGGTTCTATTGAAAAATCAATATCTTTTAATATCTCAGGTCCGTTACCATATCTAAGCCCTACATTATCGAAT
>JAKJEU010000012.1 GCA_022705265.1 Pseudomonadota bacterium
TGAAAAGTGTTGGAGTTCTTAAAATTTATGATGTTTCTTTTGGTGCTGATATTACTACTTGGGGGTATTTAAAGGCGATAAAAGAAAATAATTTGGACAGCGTTGTGGCTCAACCTTGCCCTGCTGTTGTGAATTATGTCGAAAAATATTTGCCAAGTGCGATTTCAAAATTATCTCCTGTACATTCTCCGATGATGTGTACTGCGATTTATTTGAAAAAGTATGAAAAAGCAAATGAAAAAATTGCATTTCTTTCGCCATGTGTTGGTAAATATGATGAAATTAATGATAAAAATACTCACGGAATGATTGCATACAATATCACTTATAAAAAGGTTAAGGCTTATCTTAAAAAGCATGGAATAAGTCTTTCGCAATTTAAGGAAGTGGATTTTGAAAATATTCCATATTGCGGACTTGGACTTACTTATTCAAGACCAGGTGGTTTAAGAGAAAATGTTGAACATATCGTTGGTAAGGATAATGTTTGGATAAGACAAGTCGAAGGTGTGGAGCTTGCTTACCATTATCTTGGCAACTATATGGAAAGAGTAAAAAATCATCAACCAATTCCTTTATTAGTTGATATTTTGAATTGTGAACATGGATGTAATATTGGTACGGGAACTTGCCAAGATTGTTCAATTGACGACATTGACAGCAAAATGAACGAATTGAAACAAAAGGCTATTTCTGATAAAACTTTGAAAAAAGCTTTTAAAAATCCAATATATACTCCTTATGATTGGTGCGAAGAACATCTTAAATTGTCAGATTTTTATCGTAATTATGATGATAAATCTCATATGAGTCATCAAAAAGAACCAACAAGAGAAGAATATAACCAAATATTTAACGAACTTCATAAAAAAGACGAAGAAGCAAGAAATATTAATTGTTCTGCTTGCGGTTATGGTAATTGCAAGGAATTTGCAAAGGCTTTGTTTAACGGTAATAATCATCCTGATAATTGTATTCAATATAACAAAGAAGAGCTTAATATTGAACGAAATGCTATGAAACATAAAAACCATGAAATTCAATCAATGGTTGAAAGAGCCGAAAATCTTGGCGAAGAAAGACAAAGAAGCTTACAAAAACTCCAAGATTATATTGCAACGGTTACAAGCGGTATGAATGAAGTATCCGTTGGAAGTCATGAAAACAGCCAAGGGATTAGAAGAATTAACGAAGAAATCTTGTCTATTGTTAAGATGGCTAATGAATTAAGGCAAAGTATCGCTTTTGTTAAAGAAAGACAAAACGATTATGTTGAGGCTAATTCCCAAGTGGTTGGAATTTCAAAACAAACAAACCTCCTTGCTTTAAATGCAACCATCGAAGCAGCAAGAGCAGGAGTTCATGGCAAAGGTTTTGGTGTTGTTGCTGATGAAGTTAAAAAGTTGGCTGATAAGTCGAAAAACATCGTTGAATCCACCAAGGAAAGTGAAGAAGAAATAAATCGTGAAATTAATTCGATTATGGAAATTTCCGCAATTTTGGAAGAAAGAATGAATACAGCAAACCAAGAAATTGATGCTATTTCCGCAACGATAAGACAGATTACTTCAAAATGCCAAGAAATCGCTCATGAAACCGAAATGGTTCATAAGGGTTTTCATAATTCATAAAAATTTTTAAATAATTAATTAAGAAAAGAGCTTTTGAATATAATCAAGAGCTCTTTTTTTTTTACTAACCATTTTCTTTTTTGATTTTCAATGCAAAATATAAAATTAAAAGCATATTAAAAACAAAATACATAAAAGAAGCTGAGTTAGGATTGTCATACAAGGCTTTGATAGACACAAAAGCGCTTAAAATAAAAAAGCCAAGAAGAAATTTTTTTAACATTTTGTATTTACCTCTTAAATATTAATTGTTCCTATTATAACAAAATAATAGTTTTATTTTAACAAATTTAAAGAGTTCATATGTAAATGTCATATTATTTTAATAATTGTATTAATTTTCCTGTGGCTTTTTCCTTAAACACCGTAAAGCTTAAACCCGTATCATCATTTGGATAATGATACGCTATCTCGTATTTTAATAGAAAATCAATTGTTTGAAGCCCGGTGAACTTCGCCCCGTCTTTGTGCATAAGAGCTGATTTGTAGTCTTTTTTATTAACATTAAAATTTGAATAACATGCCTGTGATAATAGCGAATTATCTGCATGGTTTTGTATAGTTTGTGTCATCTTTATTTTCCTCTATTCGCTTTATATATTATTTTTTAATTTTACAAGAACCAAAACCGCAGCTTCCCGTTACTATATTTAACTTATTGAATAACCAGCCACACGACATATCGTAATCTGTGCTTTCATATATTTCGTTCTTTGTTGGTATATGTATATCTTTTTGATAAAATACAGTTAGCTTTGGACTTTCATGAACAGTCGTGTATGAAAAAATATCTAAGACTGGGTCAAATTCCAATAACCTAATATTGTCATTTATACCTGCTCTTTTCAAAATATCATATATTTCTTTCTTGTCCGTTACGGTGTCTGTTTTATTATTTTTCATATTCTTTAAAAATAAATCCCTTAAGTTTTTATCATAAACCACATTTTTTGCCTTAAATGTGCAAAGGTATTGATGTTGTATTTTTCTAACCACATGGTCGCCAAAGAAGAGGGAGAAGACGAGGAGAAAACCTAGGCTTCCGAATATAAATCTTTTCGTGTAATTATCTTTACCAAACTTACTAAATAAATATGCAACTATGATGTGAAGAGCTAAAACAACCCCCATCACAAATATCATAAACAAACCTAACATTTCATTTCTTCCTTTATTTACAATTAATTGGACAGCTATATGAAAGAGTTATGCTGTTTAATTTTTTGCAGAGCCAACCGCCTTGTCCACTTAAAACTTCAACTTTTTCATAAAAAATTGATTTTGTTTCTAAATTAGCTAGTTTTTCTATTCTTTTTGAAATACCATTTTTTTCTTCATAACGAGAATAATAAATCCATTTTTTATACTTTTTATCTATATAAGTGTATGGATGAAATCCAAGAGGTTCAAATTGGGCAATTATTTTTCTGTAATGATTTGCTTCTTCCCATTCCATTTTAACTTCTATAAAGTCGTTATCTTTTTTATAATCATTGTATTCTTCATATAATTTTTCGTTATAAATAGTTTCATTATTAGAAATAAGGCACGATGTTTTTGTTTTTATTATTCCATATATATGGTCTCCAAAAAATATTGAAAAAATTAAAATGAAACCAAATATTTTACCTTTATTGCTATTTTCTTTTTCAAATTTACTAAATATTGCGGGGACGATTATATGAAGTAAAAATATAAACCCAAATAAAACTATTACAAATAAACCTATCATTTCCGTTTTCTCCATATAGATGTAGTTTTTATAATTATATTATATCAATCAATTATTTATATATCAACAATAATCATAAAATAAAAGAGCAACTGGGCTAATAATTGCTCTTTTAAATTAAATTGAGACCAAAAATATTAATGGTCGCAGGCATTAGCACCAGTGGTAAGCTTGCCTTCGATATATGCTTTTACCAAAACTTCTGGGGTCTCGTTTGGAGCACCGATAATAACTTTTATGCCTCTTTCGTTAAAAAGATTTATGGCCCTTGCGCCCATTCCGCCGGCAATTACCATGTCAACTCCCATTTCGTGAAGCCATCTTGGTAATAATCCAGGTTCATGAGGAGGAGGGGTAATTTCTTCTTTTCCTTCGATTAATTCGTTGGTTGTTTTTATGATTGAAAAATATTGGCAATGACCAAAATGATTGGTTAATCTTCCTTCTGCCATTGGGATTGCGATTTTCATTTCTTATTTTCTCCTTATTTTAATGAGTGTTATCAAGTATTTTAATATTTTCAGGTAAGTTTTGTTTCAAAGCATTTTTTATCATCTCAAAATGAGGGCAAGGGAATTTGATTGGAGCCCCCTTTGAAATGCAAGTTGAAATAGCTATTGCATCAGCACCTTTTTCGATCATTTTTAAGGCTCTTGGTATGGCTTTTTTACCTGGGCAACCGCCACAACTTACAAATCCGATGATTTCATTTTCACTTGAATTTTGAAAAGCACCGCTACCAGTTTTCAAAGCCTTAAAACAACTTGTGCCTGGGCAAAGGTCTTCGGTTTGATTGCATCTTATAATTCCAACTTTCATTATTTTATTGTTCCTTTATCTTTTTGATTATGTCTTTTATGATTTCTGCCGATTTTGAATTTGTGCCAATTATTGTTTCGCCTTTTATAAGGCTTGATTTAAAATCTTTGTCATATGGGATTTTCAAAAGAACTGTTGCACCGTTTTTAACCGCATCTTGTTCGATTTGGTCTGATATTTTAGGGTTGATGTCCCATTTATTAACGCAAACAAAGGTTTTGACTTTAAAATGTTGGGTGAGTTTTAAGGCTCTTAAAAAATCGTGATATCCTGATTTGCTTGCCTCGGTTATTATCAAAGCCTTATCAATCCCAGTAATAGAAGCAATAGCAGGGCAACCAATCCCAGGAGGGCCATCAATTATTATTGTGTCGATATTGTTTTCTTTGGCAATTTTTAAGGCGGTGTTTCTAACCTCGCTTACAAGTTTTCCCGAATTTTCAGCACCAGTTTTTAAATTAGCGTCAATCAAAAATCCGTTTTTAATTTCTGAGGTGTAAATTTCTCCGCAAGTAGCAGGGGTTTTATGAATGGCTTTAACAGGGCAAAGTTCATAACAAAGTCCGTATCCTTCGCATAAAATTTCGTTTATTTTAAAATTATTACCAACTTTTTCAATCGCTTGAAATCCACAACTTTCAAAACATTTGCCACATTTTACGCATTTGTTTTGGTCAATTTCTACTTCAAAACCACTTTTAAAAGTTTGCGTTTCAATTCTTTTTGCTTTTATTAAAATATTAAGATTAGACGCGTCAACATCACAATCAGCGATTACAAGTTCTTTTAATTCTGATACAAAACACGCAGATAATGAAGTTTTTCCAACGCCACCTTTACCGCTTATTATTGCAATTTGCTCTATATCAGTCATGTTTTTTTACCAATTCATCTAATAAGTTTTTAAATAGGTTCTTATATTTTTGGTTTTCATTTACCAAAATTTTTCCGTTTGAATAAATCTTTGAAATTTCTTGGTTTTCCTCTAATTCCATAATGATTTTTATGTTTTCAGCCTTGCAAAAATCGTGAATTATGCTATTCCCTTTTTCCATTTTGTTGACAACTATGAAAAAGGGAATATTCATGTCTTTGATTAAGCTCACGATAAGTTTTAAATCGTGCAATCCAAAAGGGGTTGGTTCGGCAATAAGTAAAGCCACATCACAACCAAAAAGCCCACTAACCACAGGGCACGCAGACCCAGGAGCAATATCAAAAATGGTTAAATTATTATTATCAACCATATTTTTCGTATGCTTAATAAGAAAGGGAGAAGCGCTTGTCCCAACCGTCGTTTTTCCAGAAATAAGGTTAATGTTTTTGTGTTTTATAAATTCGATTTCACCGACTTTTCGTTTTTCTTCTATCAAAGCAGATTTAGGGCAAAGTTTTATACAACCACCACAAGAATGGCACATTTCATCAAAGATAAGAGGGTGGTTTTTACCATTGATAATTGCTCCGTAATTGCAAAACTTTCGGCATATTCCACAGTTATCGCAAAGATTTTTATCAAGCTTTGGAATTATGTTAAAAACTTCTTTTGTTTTATAAGGTATTTCATCAAAAAACAAATGGCAATTTGGTTCTTCAACATCACAGTCGACAAGGTTTATTTCTTTGTCATAAGAACTTGCCAGATTAACCGCAAAAGTTGTTTTTCCAACCCCACCTTTTCCAGAGGCTATGGCGATTTTCATTATTCTTCGCTTTCAAATTCTTGGATTTGTTCTTGTTTAAAAAGCTCAATCACCTCTTTAATAGTCGTTGCGTCTGATTTAAACATTTTAATATCATTCATTTTTAAAACTTTATAAGCCTTTGGTCCAAAATCACCTGAAATAATTCCAAAAACATCAGTGTTAATAATTGTTTCTGCTGCTTGAATCCCTGCACCATGAGTTGCATTAAGGTTTTGGTAGTTATCAATTATTTCGAAACTATCATCTTCAAGGTTGTAAATAACAAAGGATTTGCACCGTCCAAAATGTTTGCTAAATCCTCCATCAAGGTTGTTGTCAAGCGAAGTAATTGCGATTTTCATTTTGTTTACCTTTCTTTGTTTGTGTTCAAAATTTCCTTTTTTGTTGGCGGAACTTAAAGTTCTTGCAAAAGTAGCCCTTGAAACCCCCATGATTTTTGCCGCTTCTTCTTGATAAAGTTCGTCGATATAAGCAAGTTTCATCGCTTCGAGTTCATCGACTTTTAAATTTTCGATTTCAAGTTCACATAAAGGTATACCTTGGGGTTTAAAAAAGAATTCATTATGATTTCCGTGAATTCTTCGACAATTTCTTGGTCTTGGCATTTTTATGCTCCTTAAAATAAACAAGCTTATAATTTTCATGTTATGAGCATATGTTCATAATGTCAAGCATAAAAAAAGCACCTTAAAATAATAAACTTTAAAGTGCTTAATGTTTTATCGTTTTACTTTTCTTGAATTTAACGCTTGTTTCATAATGTCGCTGTTAAACTTTGCGGTTGCATTTCTTAAAACTCTTTGATTATTTTTGAAAATGTTATGCATAGTTGGTGGCGCGATATTTTCGCTGTCATATTTTATATCGTCATTAATTGGTTTAGGAACATAATCAGGATTTGATTTTATATATTCTTCTGCCTTTTTTGCCATTAAATGAGAATATTTAGAATATTTTAAGCTGGCTTTGAACTTGCTTATGGTTTGGTCGGTTATTTTTCCTGATTTAATGTCTTGTAATACGGGAATAATGTTTTTGACATACCTAAGCTTAACGGCCATATAATAATCAACCGCATTTTTTCCCTCAATTTGTTCAAAAAACAAAGGCTCTTTAATAGATTTATAATAATCATTAAAAGCATAATCTGATTTTAAATTATTTTTTTGTCCTAACAATTTTCTTAAATTTTCAATGTTTTTTTCCATGTTAGAGCTGTTTTGAGTTATTTCCTTTGTCGTTTCAACATAAGCATTCAAAAAAGCCATGTCATAAGAAATATCTTGTTTCAAAGACTTGTCAAGATTTGCAAAAAGTTTTGAATTTATATTTTCTTTATTTGCATTCTTTGTTTCTGTATCATTTTTTACAGCGGTAAAAGAAGCAATTTTGAGGTTTTTCATACTTTGGTTCAAAGCATCGGAAATCTCATCAGGGACATTTTTATCCAAAATTCCTTTTATAAAAGAATCGCATTTTTCTTTTGGTAAGGATTTTGACAAAGTTATTGTTTTTGCCATTTCGATTATTGCTTTGTCATCAAGATTTTCAAAAGATTTTTTGTCTTCTTTATATGTTTTTAAAACCTCGTTAATAGCAGGGGAGGTATAATATTTAACCGCAGTTTCAGCATCGTCCTTGGATACTTTATCAATATTAGTTACCATTTTATACGAATCTTCGATAAAACCATTGTTACGATAGTCTGACATATACCCAATTAATTCAGGATTATCATTCATAGTAAGAAATTTAATCGAAGCATAAGTGTCAGCAAAGACTTCTGATTGATGTTCATTTAAAAAATCAGTGTTTTTTTCGTCATTAAAGCAAGGATCAAGCCTGTGTCCATTTTCGTGTAATAAAATGAATTCAGAAATTTGATGAGGTTCAATTTTTTGGTTTAACCCTTCTTTTTCGATTAAAAAAGGTTCGATTCTTGAAAGACTTACAAAACAAATTTCCTTATCGCCCATGGTTTTATGTTCGCAATAATTGTCATCAATTATATCGCCATTGTTTTCTGGTAATATTGAAGGATTATAATCTTGATATTGTTCTTTGCCGATTTCATAAAGTGATTTTACCCGTGCATCAAACCCTAAATGAGCTTTTTCATTGAAAACCAAAGCGTCTTCATGGTCAAGATTTAAAACAATGAGCTTCTTTTTACCATCTTCATCATTTGATTTACGGATATAATCAAAATATTTTTTAATCATAGAATGATTAGAACCGCTTCCATATCCTTTGCTTATTTGCTCCATCACAAAAGCATCGTCAAGTTCTTGTTTTTTTAAAAGATAGTCATATTCAGGTAAGATGCCAAAACAACAAGAGCTTGATAAATCAACGGGTTTATCAGAGCCAGATTTGAAAACCGATATTTTTCCACCAAAAAAAGACATTTTTTCTCTCTAATAATTAATAAAAGCAACATAGGTCATTATAAATGATTCTTGTTGCTTTTACAACTTTATTTGCCAAAATTACCAATAATAGACAAAATAAAATAATTTAGTATCTTTTTTCGACATGACCTTTTGCGATAAAAAGGCTAAAAAGGACTACGGCAATTACTTCTAAAACCATTGGGTAATCAGTTTCTAAATTAAGACCTTTTTGTTCTCTGTCAAAAAAGCCGTTTCCCCAAAGTATCAAACAAATTGCACCAATTTGAGCAATAACATATATCCAACCTTCAATGGATACAGGCACCCAAGTTCTGTAATTATATGCTATAAACCATGTTTTCTTTTCAGGCATAACAAATATCCTTTTTATATTATAATAAGGATATAATTTTACCGCATTTTTTAAAAAGTACAATATTTTTTTTAAAAAAGTGGCTGGGGAACCTGGAATCGAACCAAGATAAGCGGAATCAGAATCCGCCATTCTACCTTTAAATTATTCCCCAAAAGGTCGATGGATATAGATATAAAACTAAGTTTTATTTTTTGCAATTAAAATTTAATAGTTTAAAAAATAATAAAAAGTGCTATTCTGTAAAGATAATAATTATAATAAAATATGAAATAATGAAAAAAGGTTAAGATTAAGAAATGTCAGAAAAAATTATTACTTTATTGAAAAAATTTGATATAAGGCCAACAAAACAAAGGGTTGCTTTGGCTAAGATTTTGTTTAAGGCTTCTGAAAATGTCCATATGTCAGCGGAAAAACTTTATAACGAAGCAACAAAAAATAAAATAAATGTTTCTTTTGCAACTGTTTACAATACTTTGAATCAATTTACTGAATCGGGTTTGGTAAGAGAGGTTGTAATTGATAACAAAAAATCATATTTCGATACAAATATTGGAAATCATCATCACATTGTTCATGAGCAAAGTGGTACATTAGAAGATGTTCCAATCGATGATAAAGTTGTTAAAGCGGTCGCTGAAATTTTGGGAATTGATCCTTCTAAGAAAATAAAAAATCTTGATATTATTGTAAGGTTAGATGATTAAGTGGTAAAAAAAATATATTCAAAATGGCATGCTTTAATGAAAGCTTGTTATGATTATGCTTGCGAAATTTCGAAAAAAGACAATGCGGTTAAAATTTTAGCGGGGGTTTCATTTATCGAAAGTTCTATATTTCCGATACCTCCTGATGTTTTTTTGATACCGATTGTTTTAAATAAAAGAGAAAAATATTTAAAAATCGCAACTGTTTGTACTTTGGCAAGTGTTTTTGGCGGAATTTTGGGGTATTTTATTGGGTATTTTTTATTTGATTTAATTGCTGTTCCTGTGCTTAATTTTTATGATTACATGGATGCCTTTTTAAATTTTCGAAATTATTACAATGAATATGGAATTTGGATAGTATTTTTTGCAGGAGTTACACCATTTCCTTATAAGGTTATTACGATTGCTTCTGGTGCTTTGGGGCTTTATTTGCCAATATTTATTGTGGCAAGTATGGTTTCAAGGGCTTTGAGGTTTTATTTTGTAAGTTTTCTTATTTATAAGTTTGGTGAAAAAGCAAAAGATTTCATTGAAAAACACCTTGGTTGGCTTTCGATTTTATTTTTTGTGATACTTTTTGCAAGCTTTTTGATTATAAAAATGTTATAATATAACATATTTAAGTATGCCTTTAAGATGATTTTAAGGAGTTGATATTATGTTTTATTGGATTGTTATTGTCTTTGCGATTGCCACTATGCTTGGGCTTAATTTAAGTAAAAAGGACGATTATAAAGATGCTGTTTTAATGCCTAAAATTGAACCGATTATTTCACGGGCAATTACTCAACATCGTGCCGCTAATGATTATTTTAATGACTCTTATGAAGAAAGAGCTTCTGGAAATTTGTCTCAAAAGGTTTTAAAAGTTGGTGTAGTAATTCCTAATGCTAAGCTTGGAAGAAATCAACTTCAAAATTTTGCTCCACATGGATTTATGTTTTTTGATACTGATATAAATGGTGTAACTTATAATGACAATTTAACGGATCCTGTTACAAGGATTATTTGTGCTGAAAGAGCATCAGGGGCACCGACTAATTGTGATAATGCAATATTTAGAAATGTGTTATTACCATTGTCACCAGCAAACCCAGCTAAGATTGCATATCTTGTAACTTATATGCCTATTCCTGTTTTGTGGGATACGCCTTATTATCATAATATGATTGTGAACCAAATAAAAAGATTAAGTGATAATTCATTTTCTTATGGTATTGTTAAAGCTGTTCCTGCGGTTGATGCTACTAATTATAATAATGCAAGAAATAACACAAATATTCATAACACATATTCGGCTGGAATTCCTTTGGGTTCAACCAGAGCGATTTATACTGTTGTTGAAGAGTTTGATAGTTCGGGAAGAAACAATAGCGGTAATTCATTAACAGATGGTTCAAGAAGATTTGTGCCTGTATATAATTATGTTCCTGGTGTTATTGCTAGACTTGCTAAATTTGATTTTCCTTCAAGAGGTTGTGGTTTAGGTACAGCAAGTGATAGGCGAGATATTAACGGAATGCTTCTATTTTTCCAAAAACTTACTGATTTAGATGGTGAGATCGGAGATGTTAATGCTGGAAACATATTTATTCCATCATTGAATAATGAATTTTGCCCTTATAATGGCTCTGATGAAGATATTATTTTGAATAGTCCAAGAACTAATTTATAAATTTTTCATAATTTATGTAATAAAAAAGAGGGGATTAAATTCCTCTCTTTTTTTGCTTTATTAAGTCTTTGGTTAATCAAAAAGACGGTCAATTTCGTCTTGGCTGATGGCTTCAACGCCAGAGGTTGGACCATTTAACAATCTCGCATCGCCAGTTTTTTCTTCGGTAACATGGACTGCAAGCTCTGATATAACATCTTCGCCCCAAATTGTTATCATATTGCTTATTTTTTCATCAATAAATTTCAAGGCTTTTACCGCTTTTGTGATTCGTTGCCCTGTTAAATCTTGGAAGTTACAGGATTCGTAAATTCCAACAACAAGTTCGGAAATATCATGAGCATGTTCCGACAAGCTTTTGTTATCGCCAGCCATAGCAATAACCGCAGAGGCGATATTATCAATTTTTTCAGCCTTATCCAAAATGTTTTGAGTCGCATCTTCGGTCGCCATAACAATTTCATCAAGTTCAGAAGAAACGCTGTTAATTCTGTCCATACTTCTTGAAGCAGGGCTTAAAGCAGCAATTTCATTTTTCGTTTGGTTAATAGCATCAGAAAGTTGAGTTATTTCTGATTTAAGTTTGTTTGTCTCATTTTTGTATTTTTCAGTCTCTAACGCCGCTTTTTCAAGTTCAAGTCTTGCATTCAAAAGTTTAACTTCGTCAATTTCATGGACAACTTTTTCGGTTGGAACATCTTTTCCATCACGAATATATTTTGCCAAAGCTTTAATATCTTGTCTTATCTCTCTTACCATAAAAGCAACATCACCAGAGTCCTTTGCATCGACTTGGTTTAAGTTTTTTGACTTAATGAATGCTTTTTCAGCAGAAAAAAGTTTATTTTCCATAAAAATACCGTTAACATATAAAAATTAATATTATTATATTATATTTAAAGCATATTTACATTAATTTCAAATGAAAACTGTAACAGGTTATGGTAGATACAAAAAGATTTTGTCGTTTAGTTTCTTTGCAAGAGGGAATGTATTCATATCTTGAGCCCGAACTTAAAAAGAGAGGGGTTAATTCTTTTACTCTTTTTTATATGTGGGAAGAGATTTTGGGAAAAGAGCTTTCGCAAAATATTTATTTTGTAAGAATATCTGAGGCAAGGAATAATAAAAGAACTTTACATCTTGCGACCTTTTCTGATGCTTATGCCTTGGAACTTTCTTATAAAAAAGATATGATAATAAAACGAATAAATACAACACTTGGAATTGGCTTTATTTCGGATATTAAATTGATGGTCAGTGATTTTGAACAATTTAAGCCTATTTCTTCACGACTTGGTGAAAAAAAGGTTATAAAAAATCTTGACCAAAAGGATAAAAAAGAATTAAATGTGGAAATTGAAAAAATCAAAAATGAAGACTTGAAAAATGCTCTTTATAATTTAAAAGCCTTGATTGATGGAGTTAACTAAATGTTAAAAATAATAAAATCCCCTGTATCGTTGTTGGTATGTCTTTTTGCAATATTTGTTGCAAAATATTTTTTTGTTGGTGCAAATGCAAACCAAAATAGTTCAAAAGAAGAAGTTGTTGCTATTAAAACTGTATCAAATGGTTCTTCTGCAATTGCAAAAGAAAACGAAGAAGAAGTTGTTTATGATTATGAAAAAATGTTTCCACCTGTTGATGAAATGGTAAAAGAAAAATCGGTTGGAAGTGATAATGCACCAGTTGTTTTGCAAGTATTTTCTGCATATACTTGCGGACATTGTGGACATTTCTTTGTTGATACTGTACCTGAACTTTTGAAAAACGAAGTTAAGGAAGGAAAACTTAAAATTGTATTTGAAGAGCTTCCTTTTGATGTAAAAGCTTTAAGGGCATCTCTTGTTTCAATTTGTTCTAAACCTGAAAATCGCATGGAAGTTTCTAAAATGATTTATGAAAATGCTATGGAATGGTATAATTTTGATAAAAATAAGTTTGTCGATTATATGGCAAGACACGAAGATTTAACAGGTCTTAATAAAGAAAAGATTAACGCTTGTCTTACTTACCCTGCGTTAA
Organism: Pseudomonadota bacterium; assembly: GCA_022705265.1. Classification (GTDB taxonomy): domain Bacteria; phylum Pseudomonadota; class Alphaproteobacteria; order JAKJEU01; family JAKJEU01; genus JAKJEU01. The sequence goes on from JAKJEU010000012.1 coordinate 13,071, forward strand.
GGACTGCTTTAAGAAAAAAGGTCGAAGAAAAAAGCAAACCTCATGATATAACTTCAACTCCTACTCTTGTTTATCGTAAATCTATAAGGACTTATAAAGAAGCTGGTGCTGTTCCTTATGAAAGAGTAGCAGAGGTGGTGGATAAGCTTATTAAAAACGAAAATCCTTCTAAAGAGGGTGAAGAATAAGTTGTCTGATGCTTTAAAAACTTTGATAAGGGTTGCAAAGTGGGAGCTTGACGAAAGAAGGCGAACCTTAACCGATTTGTTAAAGTTTGAAGACCAAGTATTAGAAGAAAAACGAAGGCTTGAAAAAGAAAAAGAGGCGCAAGATAATCTTGTTGCCTCTTCTTTGGATTTTGCCTTTTCTTATGATTTGTATTTGAAAGGGTATCTTGAAAAACAAGCTAACCTTGATAAAACTTTGTCAGAGATAAGAGATTTAATTGAAAAGGCAAGAAATATGTTGGAAGAGGCTTTTATGACTTTGAAAACTTATGAAATATCCGATAAAAATAAAGAAAAGAAAGAAGCATATGAATTAGAGCTTAAAAATCAAAAAAATCTTGATGAAATGGGGCTTAACTCATATCGAATAAGAAATAAAAAAAGCGAAGAATAAAAAAGGTCCTTGAATTAACCAAAGACCTTTTTTATTAAAATAAAAATTTTTTAAACTGAAATATCAACAACGGTTCCGACACCAGAGCTTGCCGAAGTTGGCACCATTCTTGAAGAATCGGTTGACATTGAGGCCACCTGTGACGCCTGATCAAGCAAAGACAATGCAGCCTCGCTACTTGATTGGATTTGTTTCATCATGGCAACTTGTAAATTTTGTTGCATGGACGCTTGTTGCGAATACATTGCATAGCTTGCAATCGAAGTTACATCCATAAATCATCACCCCTTGTTTTTAAGTTTAATTACTAAAATTAATTATAGCATAAAACACCAAAACTTTGTAAACTTATTTTATATATTTTATTTAATATTTAAAGGATTTCTTGATAATGCCAGTTAATAATGTGAATAAAGTTATTTCAAAATATCATTTTAATGAAAAACTTAGCCTCGATTCTTGTTTTGAAAACGAAAGATACAAATATCTTAACCTTGATGGTTCTTATAATGTCGTCGAAGTGCCATTAGATCAATTTAATATGATTTCATATGACATGAAGGAAATGATAAAAGACGGTAAGATTTACGGCATTTTTAATTCATTACTTGCAAGCCAAATGTTTAAACCTTCGATGTTTACTTATGAACAAGTAAAAAACATTGCATTAATGGGGTGGATAGACGGGTTAAAAGTCGATGTGGAAAAAGAAGAACTTATTTTTGATACGGATATAGGTCTTTCACCATTAATTGCTTGTGCGCTTAAAAAATTGGATAAAGATTTTTTTGTAAGTTCTGATTTGAAATTAGTTTATGAGAAATCAGACGAATTTTTTAAAGACGAAAAAATTATGAAGGGCTTTTTATTCAAAAAAGAAGTCGAATTAATTGACGATTTAAAAGAAGTTGATAAAAAATGTCAAAAGGCATTAAAAGATATTGCATACAAATATCTTTTGACTTCAAGCGAAATTCAAGACCTTGCCC
>JAKJEU010000173.1 GCA_022705265.1 Pseudomonadota bacterium
TTGTGCTGCAGACAAAGTTGTTGGAGATGTCTTAGATGAATTTATAGAAGATGATTCTATTAGACTTGTAAAAATACTCGAAAAAAACTTTAAAGAACAATGTGATAATTATTTATTAAACCAAAGAGAGGCTCAAGAGAGTGTTGAAATTTTAAAAGAAAAATTAGATGCAAGGTTGATGAAAGAAATGTATGCAAGCGGAAACAAGCAAAAATTTGCTGAAAATATTTTAATCCCAATAATTGAAAATATTATTAGTAAGAGGGAAGCAATTTTGTTACCAAATTTAAATGATATTGAAGAAGGATTAAAAAAAGTTTTTAATGAAATTGTACAAACAAATAAACTTGAAATAAATTAAAACAATTTAAATAAATCAATAAATAAATAATTAATAACCAGATGAAAGTCTGGTTATTTTTTTATTTTTAAAACACAAAAGAACAAAAATAAATAATAAGAAAATTCAATACTTTGCATTAGTTTAACCATGTATAAAATATGTGATAATGTTCGTTATGTATACAAGGATATTATTCAAAATATATCGTGCTACCTCTATCAAATCCTTTGTATTCATAGGTTTTTAACCATTCAAATATAGTTTTAACATTGCAATCAAAACTATATAAAAAGAAATGGAGTAAAAAATGTTTGAAAAACTTAGGTATTTGTCCGTATTGCCTGAATTTATCGAGAGTGTTTGTGGTGAATTAGTTAATATCAATAAGGACTTAACAAATTACAATAAAGATTTAAAAGAAGTCATTGATTTATCAGTAGGTTTAGGTACTAAAACTTATGAAAAAAACTTCTTAAACACTAAAATTTATAATAGATATTATAAATATATTGCAATTGGACTACCTCCCGACTTAATAAGCCAAAAGTTAGCAAGTGATTTTAATTTAAGCGAAACTGTAATTAAAGAAATTATAAATAGAGACAATAATTGGCATCAAGCATATATTCGTTTTGCAAAAAAGTTTGCAATTAATGTATTAAAAAAAAATAAATTCAAAAATAAAGAAATTGCAAAAATATTGAATATGTCTGAAAACTCTGTTTATCGAATGATAAAAGAAAAAGATGATAAAGATTTAAAAAAACTGCAAAGTCAATATGAACCAGACTTTTTATCAAGATATAAATTAAAATGTTATAATGAAATCGATGATGAGTAATAAAAAAAAGCCTATTTTGAATAGGCTTTTTTGTTGTTTATTAAAATGTATGCTCCGAATAATCCGAACAACCAAAACAAAGGGTCAAAGTTCGGTAATTTTAAAATATTTGTCATCAGTCCATTATTCCTAACATTCCAAAGATTAATTTATAAATCATGCCTTCGTCGACCAACGGAAGCCCTGCTTTAAGTTCGTAACCGATTTCGTTACAAGTCCAAAGAATTAAATCACGAATAATCCAGTGATAAGCAAGAATTAAAGTACAAACCCACCCTATCCCGTTTCGCCAGCTTAAAGGCTTGCCATTCGGTGCTGAAAGTTCGCGGTGAGCTTCGGCCTGTTCTGCCTTAATCTCTTGTCTTTTGCTTGCAAACCCCAGCAATCCACCCAAAAAATTAAAAATTCCTGTTATCATTTTTTAAAATCCTTTGCCTCTTTTTCCAAAACATCAAGTCGCCATTCGGTTCTTGAAACTCTTAAATCCATTTTATGAATATAAACAAGGAAACAAGCCATCAATGGAACATTGCCAAGTACTGTTTTTATAACTTCTTCCATCTAAGCTCCTTTTATCTTGTCGTAAATGTAATAAGCTAAAACCGAACTTATAACTTGCATAATTATTGTTTTTGTCATTAAATCACCTTTATTTTCTTTAAAACTAGATATGTAACGATTGCACCTGCTGCGATTGTTCCGTAAGAAATAGGTTTTTTAATTTCTTCTGCTGTTTCTTTCATTTCCCAACCACCCCATGCACCTGCAATTAAGACGGCTGGAACTAATAATAATGGCATTTTGCCTCCTATAATTTATAAAAAATGTGATGGCCAATAATCGCGGTTATCTTGGTATCGTCCGCCCAATATGGCTTAATGTTTGAAGTGTGATAATGATTTGCACCGTTCGTATTATCGGTTAAAGAGCCATTAACCACCCGTTTTGCAATGTTTAAACATCTTTGATAAGTTGTATCTTGAACCGATAAGCTTGAAATTATTGCTTTATTCGGGTCGCCCTCGTTCCAACAAGAAAATTGATAAGGTTTTAAACATACCGATTTGATGCTTGTGATTATTCCAGCACGGTTTTTAATAACATTTGCCACCGCTTGCACTCCTGCATCACTTTCGCCCCTGGCCTCGCCGTATAAAGTCCGTGTTAAAATGTCGATATCTTCGTTCGTTGTCTTTGTCATCATAAAATAAACTCCTATCGCTACACTAAACAGTAAGATTTTCTTCATTGGCGATTGCCTCTTGTTCAAGCTTTAAAGCTTCAAGCCTTGCTTGTTCTTGCTTTTTTATGATTGCTTCGATTTGTTCATCATCAATTAAAACAAAACCCTCTTTTAATGCTCCGATTTCTTTTACTTCGTAAAGTGTCGCTAAATCCTCGCCTTTAATTGCTTTTTCATAACGATAATCTGGATATAAAGTCCAGTCTTGGCCATCAAAACAATTAATTTCAAAATCATTGCCTGGTTTTGGTTCTTTTGTTGTCGAATTTCTTGGAATTAAATATCTTCCTTTTTCCAAAGGGTCTAATCGTGCATATTCAAAGCCGACATATTCCTTTGTTATTTCGTCATAATTATATACTTTCATTTTGTTAATACCTTATAAAAAAATTGATTGCTTGGTTGATTGGTCGGTTTTCATTTGCGGTTGGAACTTGCAAAGATGCATCAAAGTTAATTCCATTAGTTGTTGTTGATGTTCCGTTGCCACCGAATGGAACAGTTGAAGTTTTATTCGCTTTAAAGGCTCCTGAATAACCACCAACAACATAATTAATTGTTGCTGTTCCAGTAATATTCCTTATTGCATCACCTTGAACCGTATTAAAATCACCAGCCGAGTTACCGCCCATACATCGAAGAAACTTACCTCTATAATCTGGCAAGTTAAAAGTTGTTGAACCGTCCCCTGCTCCAAAGGTTGTTCCAATTACCTCGAACAACCTTTTATACAAAGTCCTTGAAACCGTCGCACCGTTGCA
>JAKJEU010000174.1 GCA_022705265.1 Pseudomonadota bacterium
ACTTAATGAAACGGTGTCAAGAACTTATCCTGGGGTTACTTCGGCGCTTAATAATGCGAATATAGCCTTTGAAGTTTCGGGAAAACTTAATGAATTAAAAGTCGATGTTGGAAGCAAAGTCAAAAAAGGCGATTTGCTTGCAAAACTTGATTTAAGGGATTTTGAAAATTCGTTTTTAAGAGCAAAATCGGAATATAAGCGGGCTAAATCTCATTACGAGAGAATTGAAAAAGCGGCTAAATCAAATGCGGTTTCAAAACAAGATTTAACTAACGCTCTTGCAACTTTTGAAGAGGCGGAAGCATCATATAAAATTGCCAAAAAAGTATTAGAAGATGGTGCTTTGTACGCTCCGTTTGATGGTGAAATTGTTGGAAAATATGTGGAACAATTTGAAAATATCAATGCAAAACAACCAATTTTAAGAATAGTAGATGACAGCAAAATTGAAATGACCGTCGATTTACCAGAAAGAATGAGGCTTGCGATTGGAGCGGTCAAAGATGTTTGGGTAAGGCTTGATGCGTTTAAAGATGTTATTATCAGTGCTGAAATCGTAAATATCGGAAGTGAACCAAGCGAACTTACCAGAACTTATCCAATTACGGTAAGGTTTGAAAAGCCTGAGGATTTAAAGATTATTTCGGGAATGGTTGGTGAAGCTGGTGGCTTTGTTAATCTTAAAAAAGATGATTTTTACACAACAATTCCTTCAACTTCATTACTTAAAGAAGGTGAAAAAGTATTCGTATATAAAATCGAAAAAGGTACAAACATTCTTAAAAAGCAAGAAATTACTTTGTTCAATCGCTTCCCCTTAAAAGGCGATGGAGTTCCTGTAAGAGGGCTTAACCCAGACGATGTAATAGTATCAGCAGGAGTGTCCTCAGTAATCGAAGGTCAAAAGGTTAAGGTGAAATAATGGAAAACCAAGAAAAAGAAAGCATGATTGAAAGATTAGCGTTATCTTTTTTTCATAAAAATACTCTTACCAATTTCATTGTTATAATTGTAACCTTAGCAGGGATTTTAAGCTTTTTTTCCTTAGGAAGATTAGAAGATCCAGAATTTACAATCAAAACCGCAATGGTTGTGACAAGATATCCTGGGGCTTCTCCGATGGAAGTCGAGCAAGAAGTAAGTGAACCTTTGGAAATTGCGATTCAACAAATTGCCGAACTTGATGACATTCGTTCCACAAACAGGGCGGGGCTTTCGTTAATTAAGGTTAATTTAAAAGAAAGCACAAGGAACAAGGAAATTCCTCAGATTTGGGATATTTTAAGAAAAAAGATTTTGGACGCTTCGAAAAATTTGCCACGAGGTGCTGAAACTCCAATCGTTGCTGATGATTTTGGCCAAGTTTATGGACATGTTCTTGCGATTACTTCTGATGGACATTCTTATCGTGATTTGGAAAATTATGCCAAAGATGTAAAAAGAAGATTAAGCCTTGTCAAAGATGTTTCACGGGTCGAACTTTGGGGTGAAAAGGTAAAAGTCGTTTATGTAAATCTTAACCAACACCGATTAAATGCTTTGGGGTTAAGTGCTGGGACGGTTCTTTCTACTTTGACTTCTCAAAACAAAGTGGTCGATGTTGGAACTATTAAAGCTGGGGATTCAAGATTAAGAATGGAAGTAAGCGGGGCTTTTTCTTCTCCAAAAGAGATTGAAGAATTGATGATTAAGCCTTCGTTTTCTGACATTTCAAACAACAAAGATAAAAATCTTAAAAATGTTCAAATAAAGTTAAAAGATATCGCAACGATTGAAGAAACCACTCTTTCTCCGCCAATGAATATCATGAGATTTAATGGTTTAGATTCTCTTGCAATTTCAATAAGTGCTGCTCCAAAAAGCAATATTGTAAATCTTGGCAACCGTTTAAAAGAAGAAGTAGCAAAGATTAAGCAAGAGCTTCCTGCGGGCATTAATGTTGAAGAAATTGCATGGCAAGGAGATTTAATCGACGAATCTATTAACGATTTTATTATAAATTTAATCGAAGCCTTGGTTATTGTTGCGATTGTTTTGACGGTATCAATGGGTTGGAGAATGGGTATAGTCATTGGAGGACAACTTTTGCTTACAATTTTTGGGACTTTTATCGTGATGAAGCTTGCAAGCATTGATATGCAAAGGGTTTCTTTGGGTGCTTTGATTATTGCGATGGGTATGATGGTGGATAATGCCATAGTCGTAGCCGAAGGAATATTCGTAAGATTGCAAAAAGGAATGGATAAAATAAATGCGATAAAGGAAACGGTGGGTTCTACGGCTTATCCTTTAATCGGGGCGACTTTTGTTGCGGTTTTGGCTTTTTATCCAATTTATGGCAATACCTCTAATGTTGGAGAATTTTGTGCGACCATGTTTATGGTTATTGCAATTTCTTTGATTATCAGCTGGTTTTTGGCGATTTTGGTCGCACCTCTTCATACGGTTTCGATGATAAATTCTAATGAAAGTGGCGAAGAGTTAAAAGAAAGCATTTGGCTTCAAAGATATGAAAAATTTTTACACCTTGCGATTGAATATAAAAAGACATTTTTCTTAATAATGACTTTGGTACTTTTTTCATCGTTTTTAAGTTTTAAATATGTAAATAAGATGTTTTTCCCGAACTCTTCAAGGCCTCAGATGATTTTGCATTATTATGGGGTGGAAGGAACGGATATTGAAACGGTTTCTAATACTTTGTTAAATGTTGAAAAAGATTTAAAGGATTACAAAAATATTACGGTTTTTTCAACCTTTATCGGTCAAGGCTTTCCAAGGTTTTATTTGCCTATGGAACCTGAAAATGTAAATCCATCTTATGGGGTTATGATTTTTAATTTAAAATCCAGTGCTGTGGTGCAAGAAACTTATGACTATTTGAATAAATATGTAAAAGAAAATGTTACAGGTGGTTTGGCGTTGGTTAAAAAATTCACTCTTGGACCTGGTAATACTTGGACTTTTGAAGCAAGGTTTGATGGGCCTTATAACGCTGATCCAGAGGTTTTAAAAAGCCTTGCAAAACAAGGGGAAGCGATTTTAAGAAAATCTCCTCTTGTAAGTATTGTAAGAACTGATTGGCGTGAAATGGTGCCAAAGGTTAAGGTGGATTATTCTCAAAAAAGAGGAAGGCTTAGCACAATTTCAAGAGATGATGTTATTAACGGTTTGAAAAAAAGCTTTG
>JAKJEU010000175.1 GCA_022705265.1 Pseudomonadota bacterium
AAAAAATCCTGAGGGTGATTTTTGGGATATAAATATGTTCGTTGAGCCAGTTGTTCAAGGCATCTCAACAAGAGAAGAATTGTTAGATTTAACCGACGATGTTGAAAGAAATTCAATTGATTTATATGCATCTTATCGTGAAATGTTATACAGGGTAAGGCAAAAAAAGATAAATGATATACTTGGTCAAAATAAAGAGGAAATATCTCCATCTTATGATTTTGACATTGATGACGATTTTTAAGGTTTTTTAGGAAGGTTTTTATGAAAAAGGTTTTATTATTTTTATTTTCTTTAATTATTTCAACTAATTGTTTTGCAGACGAAGCAATGGATTTTACCAAAAAGTTTGCTGATGAAGCATTGAAAGAAATTGTTGCGACAAATTTGCCCTTAGAAAAGAAAAAAGAACTTTTTGAAAAGCTTTTTAATAAATCTGTATCAATGGATTTGGTTGCAAACTTTGCTTTGGGAAGAAAAATTAAAACTATGAGCGAAGATGAAAAAACATCTTTTAGTCAGTTGTTTGAACAAAATATGATTTTAATGTGGACTTTAAGATTTAATGAATACCAAGGTCAAAGAATTGAGTTCTTTGATGAAAAAGTGTCAGATAATAAAAAAGATGTATTTGTTAATTCAAAAATAATTGATGATAAAAAAGTATCAGACCCAGCCATAGATGTGGTTTGGAGATTAAGAAAGACTGATGATTCATATAAAATTATTGACATTATAATTTCAAATATAAGCATGCTTAAAACTTATCAAAGCGAATATTCAGCTTTTTTAAACCAAAATGGTGGAGAGATTTCTGCTTTGCTTAATATGTTAAAAGAAAAGAATGAAAATTATAAAAAAGAAATGGAAAAGTTAAAGTCTAAGGCTTAAAAATAATACTATTCTTTTACCTCTTATTTTGATAGTATATAAACATTATTTTTATAACTATTAATATAGGAGTAAGATTTAAGTGAGTAATATAGATATTATAACTTTGGTTGTTTATTTTGCAATAGTCCTTGGTATAGGATTTTTTGCAGGAAGACAAAGCAGAGAAAATTCAAAATCCTTCTTTTTGGCGGATGGAAATAAAATAGGCTGGTTTGCCATTGGTGCCAGCCTTTTTGCAAGTAATATTTCAGCGGAACATTTTATCGGTTTGGCTGGGAGCGGTGCTTCAAGTGGTATAGCAGTTGCCCAATTTGAAATATTGGCCTGTTTAATATTGCTTTTATTGGGTTGGTTCTTTGTTCCTTATTATTTAAGAACGGGTGTGTTTACTATGCCTGAATTTTTGGAAAAAAGATTTAATTCCTCGTGCCGTAATTATCTTTCGATTATGTCAATCGTTGCATATGTTTTCACAAAAGTGTCGGTTTCAATTTATGCGGGTGCTTTGGTGTTAAATGTGATAATGGGTTGGAATATATGGACGGGTGCGATTGTTTTGATTTTATTAACTGGGCTTTATGCTGGGTTTGGTGGATTAAGAGCGGTTATTTATACCGAATTTTTCCAAACTTTTGTGTTAATTGCCGGTGGTATAATCTTAACATATGTGGTTATCACAAATGATGCCGTAGGTGGTTTAAGCGAAGTTGTTTCAAAATCGCCTTCAAGTTTCTTTTCAATGTGGAAACCAATCAATGACCCAGATTTCCCATGGACAGGAATTGTATTCGGTGCGCCACTTCTTGGTATATGGTATTGGTGTACTGACCAAGTTATTGTTCAAAGAACTTTGGCCGCTCATAACATTGCATCAGCAAGAAAAGCTACGGTTTTGGCTGGATTTTTGAAACTTTTACCTCTTTTTATTTTGGTGGTACCAGGAATTGCAGGAAGAATAGTATATCCTAATGTTGCTCCTAATGAAATTTATGCTGAACTTGTAAATAACCTTCTTGCACCAGGTGTAAAGGGTGTGGTGGTAGCAGCTTTGTTAGCGGCTTTGATGAGTTCTTTGGCATCGGTTTTCAATTCGTCATCAACTTTGGTTGTTATGGATTTTTATAAAAAATTCAAACCAGAAGCAAGTGAAAAACAACTCGTGCTTGCAGGTCAATTTATGACAGGAATTTTGATTGTGGTAAGTTTGTTATGGCTTCCATTCATTGGATTGATGAGTAACCAACTTTACATTTACCTTCAATCAGTTCAAGGATATATTTCTCCTCCGATTACTGCGGTTTTCTTAGCAGGTCTTTTATGGAAGCGAGCAAATGGCAAAGGTGCGATTGCAACTTTGATAAGTGGTCTTGTTATCGGTGGTGCGAAATTTGTGCTTGAACTTGTTAACAAAAGTATGATTGATGCAGACATTGCAAGACAAGTCGCAATATTCAAAGAACAAGGTTATTCAATCCCTGTTGGAATGACTGGCGATGGTCTTTCAAATCCATTTTTAAGATATTTTGCCGAAGCTAATTTTTTACACTTTTCAGCGGTGCTTTTTGCAATTTCTTTGGTCATAATTGTGATTGTAAGTTTGATGAGTGAAAAACCAAGCGAAAAGAATCTTGAAATTTTTGATACAAGCAAAGATGTTAAGCCAGATACTTCTACAAAAGCTGAAAATGTCCAAGCTTTTGGATTTAGTATTGCTTTGATTATAATTGTTGTTTTGATTTGGATTTATTTCAGTCCATTAATTTTTAAATAACGGATTATAAAATTTGCTAAATAACCCCCTTAGAGCTTAAAACTTTAAGGGGGTTATTTTTTTAATTATTCTTTGATGTTAGAAAGTTGGTCAAGAAAGCCTTGCAAAATAAAGGCGGCCGCATTTTTATCAATGGCCTTTTTCCTTTTTTCTCGGCTTAAATCAAATTCCTCAATCATCATTCGTTCTACGGCGCAAGAGGATAGTCTCTCATCTTTTAAAAATATGGGAAGCTTGAATTTGGTATAAATCCTATCCCCAAAAGCACGGGCTTTTTTGGCAATTTCACCTTCTTCGCCGTTCATTTGAAGCGGATATCCAACAATGACACCGCCAAGGTCAAGCTTTTGAATTTCAGCATCAAACTCTTTTACGGAATAGACGATTTTATAAGGAGAGGCAATCATCAAAAGGCTGTCCGATAAAGCAAGCCCAATCCTTTTTTCGCCAAAGTCAATTCCCAAAAGAGGTTTGTTTTTTATTATTTTGTTTTTAAATTTATTGATATTCATGATTGTATT
>JAKJEU010000176.1 GCA_022705265.1 Pseudomonadota bacterium
TATCACTTTTATTAATGTCTTTCTTTAAATTTTATCATTCATATTATATGAATTATGTTTTAATGTATTATAACTGTCAAGAGAGATATTATTATAATACATAAACTTATTATAATCAAAGGAAACCCTAGTTAATTAACAGAGCTTCCTTATAATATGATTATTGTTAAATTATTTTAAAAATTCTTGATTAATGTCAAGGTTGAAATCTTTGGCAAGTTGGATAAAGCCTTCTTTTGGAATTGTTTGTTTTTTTCCGCCCATAGACATAACTTTTATATATATTTCAGCAGACTTTTCAATGGCATCCATTAATCCAAAAGTGCTGTCAAAATCTTCTCCGGCACAAAAGATGCCATGATGAGCCCAAATTGCAACATCATATTTTTTCATAACTTCTGAGGTTGCAATTGCAATATCTTTTCCCCCAGGAACCATCCAAGGCACAACACCAATTCCTCTTGGAAAAATAACGGGGCATTCTGTCATCATTTCCCACATAGCCAATGTGAAATCTTTATCAGTTAAAGGTAATACAAAGGTTAAAGCGATAATATTTGCAGGATGAGAATGATAAATTACACGAAATTTATCAGAGGTAAGTTCTTTTTTTATGCTGTGATTTTTTAAATGTGTTGGAAGTTCGCTTGTTGGTTTTCCGCCATTTTTAAGACCCCAAACAATTTTATAATTTTCACCTTTTTCATCAATTTTGATTATTGCAATATTATCTTCAGGATTAAGGGCAATATTTCTCATATATTTTCCACTTCCCGTAACCATAAAATATTCGTTGGCAAGATTAGGAACATTCACTCCAATAGCTTGAAATTCATCATTTTTATTTAAAAAGTACTCTATTTTTTCAACTTCATCCTTTTTAATGCGATAAGAGAAGTTTCCTCCATTTCTTTCATGCCATCCTTTTAAATATCCATCCATGGTAAGTCTTATATATTTTTCGACAAAGCTTATATCGGTTATTTTCATAAATTTATTCTTTCAAAGGTTAAAATTCATGGGACATAATAATATTATTATAAAGGGATAAAATCAATTATATTTTATAGCTGGGTTCGTTTAAATTATTTGATTTTATAGCTGGGTTCGTTTAAATTATTTGATTTTATTTTTGATAAAACATCATACCAGCTGTAAACTCTTATGATGTTTTCGCCAAAACATTCTTGATTGTATTTAGCATCAAAGCACAATACAGGCATAATTTTGGATATTTTCATGACATGAGAGGCTTTGTCTTCAATCATTAAATCGATTTTATTTTCAATGCAAAGTTCAAGCTTTTCCTTTGGAGTAAATATAATTTCATCATAACTGATATTATTTTTGAGTAACCAATTTTTTGTAATTTGCTTCATATGGTTATTTTTTTCTTCGTTGTAATCAAAATCTCCACATCGTGCCGTCATTATAATAATTTCGTGACCAAGAGTTTTAAGTTCATCGATTACATCGCTTGCAAAAGCTCGTGCAGGCTCTTTGGTATCATAATTTTCAAGATTTTCTTCCCAAAATTCTAACTCTTGGTGCTCATTTGCATTGAACATATCGCTCAAAGAGTAAGCATTAGGATTTTTTATGGTTTTATCGTATTTTGACATGAAAAAACGACTTCCATAATTAAATTGAAATTGTTCAACATTTGTAAGCACTCCGTCGATATCCACCGCTATTTTCATTTAAAGCTTCCTTAATTTTCATGTTAAAAAAATGATTCGCAAAAAGTCACATAAAATGATACAATTTTTTTATTAAAAATTCAATCAAATTACCCCCGTTCAAGTCCTTTTAAAAGGCGGGAATGAGCCAGTTTTTAATTTTTATTAAATTGGGGGCATAATTTTGATTGATTTTATGATAATTTTCATTAAATTATTTTTGATTTTTTTAACAATTTAAATAATAAGGAGAATTTCACGAGTTGATCAAGAAGAGAGTTTTAGAACAGTGGGGAATTAAAGATGCTGCTGAGCTTTATGGGATAAATAATTGGGGAGCTGGTTATTTTGATATTTCAAAAGAAGGAGATGTTGTAATCACTCCGTTTAATAATTCGGTTGAAATAAGCATTCCAGAAGTGATAGCAGGGCTTAAAGAACGCGGGCTTGACATGCCTTTGCTTTTAAGAATAGAAAACATCTTAGATGCTCAAATATCAAATCTTCACAAAAGTTTCAGAAAAGCGATAAAAAACCTTGGATACAATGGAGAATTTAGAGGTGTTTATCCAATCAAAGTAAACCAACAACAACAAGTCGTTGAAGAAGTGGCTCATTTTGGTGCCAATTATCATCATGGGTTAGAGGCTGGAAGTAAACCAGAACTTTTAACTGCTATGACATATTTAAAAGACAAAGAAGCATGTCTTATTTGTAACGGATATAAAGACAAACATTTCATTGATTTGGGTCTTTATGCTGTTAAAATGGGAATGAAATGTATTTTTGTTATGGAAATGCCAAACGACCTTGATTTGATTTTGGAAAGATCTAAAAAACTTGGTATAAAACCTTTGATAGGGGTTCGTATGAGGACTTCTAAGGCTATTGCTGGTCATTGGGGTGAATCAAGTGGCGAAAGAGGTATTTTTGGTCTTACTACGAACCAAATAATGGAGGTTATTGAAACTTTAAAATCTGAAAATATGTTGGATTGTTTAAAACTTTTACATTGTCATGTGGGCTCTCAAATAAGCAATATTCGTGACATTCGTGCCACAGCCTTAGAAGCATCAAGAGTGTATACCTCTTTGATAAAAGAAGGTGCAAGCATGGGATATATCGATCTTGGTGGTGGTTTGGCGGTGGATTATGATGGTTCTCATACCAATTATTCAACTTCAAGAAACTATTCTTTGGACGAATATTGTGCTGATATTGTTGAAACCATTATGGGTGTTATGAATGAACAACAAATTGAACACCCAAATATTATAACTGAATCTGGTCGTTCTACGGTTGCTTATTATTCTGTGTTGTTGTTCAATGTTTTGAATGTAAGCAAGTTTGAAACCGAAGAAATGCCAGAAAGCTTGCCTGATGATACTCCGGAAGTGATAAAAAATATGCTTTTTGCTTATAACTCTTTGACGGTAAGAAATGTCCAAGAATGTTATAACGATGCTTTGTATTATCGTGATGAAGTAAGAGCTTTGTTTATTA
>JAKJEU010000177.1 GCA_022705265.1 Pseudomonadota bacterium
TACTGATTCTTCGATTTTAATTGCTTGTAAAAAACAAATATCTGATGTTGATTTAGGGTTTGTTGGTGAGGTTGAAAGCGTTAATACGGTTGCATTAAAAAATCTTTGTAAAGCTGGGTTTGTTCCTGTTGTTTCTCCGGTTGCCCAAGATATTAATGGTGATTTTTATAATATTAATGCTGATGATGTTGCTCTTGGTGTTGCTTCTGCTTTAAAAGCATCAAAATTGGTATTTTTGTCAAATGTTGACGGTGTTTTAAAAGATGTTAATGATAAAGATTCTTTGATAACCGAACTTAACCGCAAAGATGTTCCTGAATTAATAAAAGAAGGAATTATAAGTGGTGGAATGATACCAAAAATAAGATCCTGTGCCGAAGGAATTAAAAGTGGGGTTAAGGAAATTTTTATTGCTAATGGTTCTTGTGAAGAAAGCATTTTGAAAAAATTAGTTGAAAACAAAGAAGTAAGAGCAACAAAAATATATTAATTAATTATGTGAATAATAACAATAAAGCCTGATATTATGCCAAAAAATACTAATGTGGTGGCAAGTTTTATAAGAAGATGTTCGAATTTACCAGCTAACACCCAAAAGGTTGACATGATGAAGTTAATAAGAACAAAATTGTTTTTTATGATGGCAGAATTCAAAAAATGAGTAGCAATTAATAAAAATACATTTAAAACTGTTAAAAAAACGACACTAGAAGTTATAACCATTGATTTGGTTATGACTTCTTCTTTTTCGTTGCTAATATTTTGTTCTTTTTTTTCTTCCATTTTACCATTGTACCAAATTTTTTAATAGGAGGTTAATTTATTTTTTACGGTAAATATGAAAATCGGGCTCACTTATAATAAGCAAGCCCGAACAATGTATATCAAATTTTATTCGTCGTCAACGGTTGTTTCATTTCCATCAATTAATTGCATAGAAATAAGGCCTGAATTTTCACGAATTTTGTTTTCAATTTCCAAAGCAACTTCTGGGTGAGTTTCGATGAAAAGTTTTGCATTTTCACGACCTTGACCAAGTTTGTCGCCATTATAAGAATACCAAGAACCTGATTTTTCAACGATATTAGCTTTAACCGCCAAATCAATGATTTCACCTGATTTTGAAATGCCTTTTCCGTAAATGATATCAAATTCAAGAGTTTTAAAAGGAGGCGCAACTTTATTTTTAACAATTTTAATTTTTGCTTGGTTACCCACGATTTCTTCTTTATCCTTGATTTGACCAGTCTTTCTTATATCAATTCTAACCGAAGCATAAAATTTCAAAGCATTACCACCAGTAGTTGTTTCAGGGCTTCCAAACATTACGCCGATTTTTGAACGGATTTGGTTGATAAAAATTAACATGGTATTAGATTTAGCGATAGTTGCGGTTAATTTTCTTAATGCTTGGCTCATAAGTCTTGCTTGAAGTCCCATGTGGCTGTCACCCATGTCTCCTTCAAGTTCCGCCTTAGGAACAAGAGCAGCAACAGAGTCAACAACAACAACATCCAAAGCACCAGAACGCACCAAAGTATCAGCGATTTCCAAAGCTTGTTCACCGTTATCAGGTTGGGAAACCAAAAGGTCGTTTATTTTTACCCCAAGTTTAGCCGCATATCCAACATCCAAAGCGTGTTCAGCGTCGATAAAAGCACAATTACCACCAGTTTTTTGAGACTCAGCAATAACATGAAGTGCAAGAGTGGTTTTACCAGAGCTTTCAGGGCCAAAAATTTCGACTACTCTTCCCTTTGGAAGTCCGCCGATACCAAGAGCCATGTCAAGTCCCAAAGAACCAGTTGAAATTGATTCAATTTCAATTTTTTCTCTTTGACCAAGACGCATAATAGAGCCTTTTCCAAAAGCTTTTTCGATTTGTGCAAGTGCTGCATTAAGTGCTTTATCTTTTTCCATAGTTTTTATATATTCCTCGTCCATTAATAATTCTAAATTTCCTGTGAACATTGTACTTTAATACCCTGATAAATGGCAAATGTTATTTACTCTTTATTAACTACTTTATTTTTAAGAATAAATCAAGAACAAAATAGAATAAAATATGAACAAAAGTTTGATTTATTGGTTTAAAAGTTCTTTTATCTTAGAGGAAAGTTCAGCCACAGAGAAAGGTTTTGATATGATTTTAAGGTTTTCGTTTTCGGTTTCTTCCTCGTTAATCAAACCTTCTGAATACCCTGACATAATGATTACTTTTATGTTTTTGATTTCTTTTCTTATGATTTTAAGAAAATCTAATCCGCTCATTCCTGGCATCATGACATCGGACAACATGAGGGTGAAGTTTTTGTCTTTTTTGATAATTTCATGAGCATCTTCGGCACATTCGCAAGCAACGACTTCGTAACCAAGATTGCTTATGATTTTTTCGGCTAAAAACCTTATGTCGTCGTTATCTTCGATTAAAAGGACTCTGATACCAGATTGTTCGGCAATGGCAAGAGAAGAGGCTTTAAAAACTGGCTTTTCTTCTTCGTTATCAATATCGAAATCAAAAGACAATTGGTCAGAATGTTTAGATTTTTTCTTGTTTTGCTTTATCTTCTTATTAGGCTCTAACGAAGTTTTTGTTTGTTCTTGTTTTTCTATGATTTCTTTTGGAAGCTCTTTTATTTTAGGCAAAAGAATTTTAAACGAAGTTCCTTCATTGACTTTGCTTTTTACAACGATGTAACCTTCTGATTGTCTTATTGCACCATAAACAATGGAAAGCCCAACCCCAGAACCAGAATTTTTAAAATTCTTTTTAGTTGTAAAATAATGGTCAAAGATTTTTGATAAATTTTCGTTTTCGATACCACATCCTGTATCGGTTACTTCAATTAAAATATATTCCCCCGGCAATATGGTTTCATGAGAGTTATATATATGATATTCATGAGGTTTTTGAAATACTTCGTTTGATATTTTAACGAATAATTCCCCACCCTTAGGAGCCATAGCATCAGAGGCATTGATTATCAAATTGTCAATCGAGTTATATATTTGAGTTAAATCGACTCTTAAATATCCTAAATCCTTTGAAAATTCGGTGATTATGCGGATTTTGTCTTTGATGTCTGGGTTTAAAATGCTTCTGATATAATTTTGGTTATAATATGAAAC
>JAKJEU010000178.1 GCA_022705265.1 Pseudomonadota bacterium
GGAACTAATGATATGACAAGAACTGTTTTGTTTAATAATACTGTTTCAGAAGAATTGAAAAATGATTATACCTTGGTTTTAAAAGGTCATCTTGCCTTATTAAATGCAATTTTTCCAAATGACACAAAAGCAAGTGTTTTAGATGGGCTTGCAAGACAATATTTATGGCAAATTGGTTACGATTATGGACATGGTACAGGTCATGGAGTTGGTAATTTTCTTAATGTTCATGAAGGTAAGATAAGAATTTCAAAATTCAGCGATACAATTTTCAAAGAAGGTCACCTTATTTCTTGTGAGCCAGGGATTTATAAAGAAAATAAATACGGGATAAGAATTGAAAATCTTATGTTGGTTGAAAAACACAATTATGAATTTTTAAAATTTAAAAACCTTACCTTCGTTCCTTATGATTTAAGATTGATAAACAAAGAAATGCTTTCAAAAGGTGAAATTGATTATATTAATTCTTATCACGAACAAATTTACAACATGTATATTGAAAAAATTGAAGATAAAGATTGGCTTAAATCGGCAACAACAAAAATATAAAAAAAAGGGAGTTAATTTTGCTCCCTTTTTCTTTTAAGATTTAATAGCCATAATTTGCTTGCCATTTTCGTCAAACAATATCGCATAAAGATGATTAATAGGATTCATCGTGATATAATGGGCATCAACAAAAACGCCATCATCAACAATTTCAAAAGCTACCATTTTAAAATTGTCATAAGGATTTTGTTGCATGAATTCAAGGTTTAAACCATAAGAGAGCTCTTCTTTTTGTTCGTTTAAAGATTTATCTTTGTCATAACCTGCACTTAAACAAAGCAAAGATTTGTCTTCGATATAAGCATAATTTACCAAGGATTTTGAAAATAAAAGTTCATAATGCCCATTTCTTTCTTTGATTTTTGATTTTAAAGATTCAATAAACCTTAACAAAGATACAGAACCTTGTTCAGAAGCTGATTTTCCATCTTCATGATTAATACCATAATTTAGTAAAGTGTTTTTAAGCCCACTTTCCATCATATTTATATATTTTTCACTTGGTTTATTTGCAAAATTAAGAGAAAAAAGCTTAAACAACATATCCTCATAAGCACCTTTTATATAACAAATTTCTTCGCTATTTGTTTCAAAAGTTGCCATTATCTTTTTTCTAAAAGATAATACTTCATTTATTGTGGCAATTATATCACCTCTTACGCCACCAAAAATATTGCCAGTATAAACAAGCATATCGCCTGATTTATAATAATCGGCGATATACTTATGAAGTGATTTTAATTGTTCGGAGCGTGCCTCAATCGAGCTTACAACCCAAACTCTTTTACCTTTTGGTAAAACTTTGCAAACTGACATAGTTATTATTCATTAACCAAAAAATTTTGCAATCTTGTTGATGCTTCTGAATATTCGATTTTTTCAACAGCAGCATATTCACAAGAAAGTCTATCAAAAGCTTGTTCAAAAATTTGTCTTTCACCAAATGATTGTTCACCAGCATCAGAAACCTTGTGAAGGTCACGAACAACTTCGGCAATAGAAACAGGATCGCCCGAATTAATTTTTGCGGTATATCCTTGTTGTCTTCTGCTCCACATTGTTCTTTTTACTTTTGCTTTGCTTTTAAGTGTCGATATAACATCGTTCATAGTATTTTTGTTTGAAATTTTTCTAAGCCCAGTTTTTGAAGCATTAGATAAAGGAATGCTCAAAGTCATTTTATTTTTATCAAAATGCACAACAAGTAATTCAAGCTCTAATCCAGAAACATAATTTTTTCTTATATCCATGATCTTTCCAACACCATGAGCAGGGTACACAACATATTCGCCCATCGCAAAACAATTACCATTTTTTGACATTAAACTTCTCTTTCTTTTTTAGATTTTATAATATTGACATTCATTAAAAAAACTTATATTCATCATGAACATAAGCATTATTGTTCATACATTGTATTGTAATATAACACAAAAAAAACAAATTTTAAAGTCATTTTAAAACTTTAAAACTTGTTTTGTCTAAAATCTTGCAACTAACACCGACTTAAACCATTGATTATTGAGGTAAAAGTCGGTGTTAATTTTTTTTATTTTTTAACTAAAAATTACTTTTTAGCTTCACCCCAAACAGCGGCTTTTTCTTCGTTAAATTTTACCCACTTATCATCAGCTTCACCGTCAGCATGGATAGCACCTTCTGGGCATTCAGCAATACAAACACCACAATCAATGCATACTTCTGGAGAAATTACCAACATTTCTGAGTCGTCGCTTTCACGAAAAGCGTCAACAGGACATACTTCAACACATGAATAACATTTTTTACATTTATCACTTACAACTGATGGCATAATTCACCCTCCTTAATAATAGTTTTATTTAAACACCAAACAAATACAGTATTATATCATATCAATCAAAAAGCAATATTTTTTTACGATATTTTTCCCTTTATCTTATATAAATAATCCAAAGCCTCCCTTGGCGAAAGATTATCTGGATTAATTTTCTTCACATCTTCGATTAAATCTTTGTTTTTATCATAAAAATCTTTGAATTTATTGTCTTCAACCGTATTTGAAACCGCAAACAAAGGCAAAGAAGTTGTTTTTGTGTCTTTGTTTTCAAGTTGTTTTAAAATTATGTTGGCCCTTGTTATGGCTGGCTTTGGCATACCTGCAATTTTTGCAACATGAATACCATAAGACCTATCAGCCACCCCTTCTATAATTTCGTGTAAAAATACGATATTTCCTTCCCATTCCTTGACTTTGATAGTATACAAAGAAAGATTTTTCAAGGTTTCAGAAAGCACAGTCAATTCATGATAATGAGTTGCAAACAAAGCCCTCGCCTTATTTTTATCGTGAAGATGTTCTAAAACCGCCCAAGCAATCGAAAGCCCGTCGTAAGTCGCCGTTCCTCTTCCAATTTCATCAAGAATAACCAAAGATTTAGAGGTAGCTTGATTTAAAATAACCGCAGTTTCAACCATTTCCACCATAAAAGTCGAACGACCATGAGCGAGGTCATCTGAGGCTCCAATACGGCTGAAAATTTTATCAACTATCCCGATTTTTGCAAATTTTGCTGGCACAAAAGAACC
>JAKJEU010000179.1 GCA_022705265.1 Pseudomonadota bacterium
TTTCCATCGGTTAATAATATTATGACTTTATTTTTTGTTTCTTCTTTATCATCGTTTTTAATCAAATGTTTAATTGCAACCGCCAATCCGTCTCCGATTGCTGTGTTTGGGTCTAACATCTCGATTTCAAGCTCGTTTAACATATTTGCAATAGTTTCGCCATCAAAAGTCAAAGGAGCATAAAGATGAGCCGTTCCACCAAATACTGCAAGCCCTACTTTATCGCCTTGCCGCCTTGATAAAAAATCACCCACAACATTTTTAACCGCTTTAAAACGATTTATTGTATTGCCTTGTTTATCAAGAATATCCTCTCTTGCCATACTTCCCGACATATCAACAACAAGCAATAAATCTCTTCCTGTGCTTTTTAAATCCTGTATTTTCACAATGTACTGAGGCCTTGCAAGTGCAATAAGCAAAAAAGCCCATGAAAGCCAAATTAATATTTGTTTTAATCTTAACGATTGGCTGGATACCGAAAACATTTTGCGATTAATTTTTTTAAAATCATCAAAAAACGGTATTTTTAAAGGTTTTTCGTAATTTTTTGGTCGAAAAAACATTCCAACAAAAAGAGGAAAGAGCAAAAACAAGAAAAAAGATGGGTAAAGAAAAATCTTTAAAATATCAAACAATTAATCACCGTTTTATAAAAGATTTTACAAAATCTTCTATCCTTGTGATATCAAAACCACCTCTCATATCTGGCAAATATGGAGCATTAGTTATTATTTCCAAAATTTCATAACTTGGAGATTTTTTAGCATTATTTTTCAAAAATTCCGCCCAAGCATTTCCGTATAAATTAGCAACCTTAACATTTCCAAATTTTAAAATCGCATATCGTTTAAGAAGTTTTGAAACCTCTTCGCCATAAGTTTTTAAACTTTTATCTGCTTCGTATTCAAGCCTTAAAGACTTTAATTGTCTTAAACAATAATATCTTACCGATACAAGTTTATAATTTGAATAAAGCTTATATAATAAAAAAGAAGCCACAATGAATCCAATCACAATATAAAAACCATATGCAATCGGGAACACAGAGACGCTTATCTCTGATGGAACAAAAATGTCTTTTAAACCGCTTAAAGGGTCGTTATTTCCTTCCACTTTTCATTATTCCTTTTCTTAACGCTTCGGCCAAATCGTCATTTGTTTTTATAAAAACCAACTTAATTCGTTTTTTATCGCAGTAAGATTGCAAATCATCTCTTTTCTTTTTGAAATAATTGCGATATTCGTTCATAAAATTCTTATCATCAGCATACAAAGTAATAATTTCATCTCCGTTACTTACCTGATAACTGCCCTTTGGTAAATCCTCTTCGATTGGGTCGATTATATTTATAAAAAACACCTCATTTTTCAAAGATATATCAGAAAATTGTTTCTTTGCCTCGTCATTAAAATCATGAAAATCACTTATCACAAAAATCATACCACCAGCTTTTGATACTCGTTTAGTCCGCATCAAAGCTTCGGCTAAATTGTTTTCGGTTTTTTCGTCTTCTTCACATGAAGCAAGCGACAAAGCATTAAGATAGGCAAATACTTTTTTACGGTCTTTTTTAGGAGAAAAATCAATCCCTTTTTTACAAGAAAGTACCGTACCACCTACTTTATCACCTCTTCCATACGCCGACCACGCAACAAGAGAGGCAATTTTTGCCGATATCACAGATTTATAGGCACCTTTTGTCGCAAACCTCATTCTTGGGCGTAAATCAGCCAAAATGAATACAGGTTTTTCCCGCTCTTCTTGATAAAGCTTGGTATATGCTTCACCCCTTCGTGCGGTAACACGCCAATCAATCGCCCTTATATCATCGCCTTGTTGATAGATTCGAACCTCGTCAAATTCCATTCCTCGACCTTTGAATATAGAACGATAACCACCCGCTCCCATAGTACTTAATCGTAAAGAATCATTTTTAAAAAGCTTGATGGATTTCCTTTGTTCTTGGACAAGCTCTTCTAATGAAACCTTTATCCCATAATCTTCTGGAAGTTGTTCTTTTCGTTTGATAACTTTTGATTTAAGATACTTAAATAATCTCAAGGCAATGGCACCCTACTTAATAACATATCAATAAACGCATCGGTTGTAATTCCTTCGGCCTCGGCTTCGAATGTTAATATAATTCTGTGCCTTAAAACTTCATGAACCACAGCATGAACATCTTCTGGGATAACGAATTCACGACCGTTAAGCCAAGTTCTTGCTCTTGCACATCTGTCCAGTGCAATAGTTCCACGAGGAGACGCACCAAAGCTTACCCACTTAGCCAAATTTTCACCATATGCACCAGGTCTTCTTGTCGCCATGATAAGTTGGACAATATATTCTTCTAAGGCTGGGGCAAGGTGGACAGATAATATCTCGTTTCTTGCTTTGAAAACATCTTCCTCAGAAATTTTTGGAAATTTTGCTTCCTCAACCTTTTTTGCTTCGTTTCTTACTAATCTTAAAATTTGTCTTTCCGCATCGATACTTGGTTGGTCAATTTTAACATACATTAAAAAACGATCTAATTGAGCCTCTGGCAAAGGGTATGTACCCTCTTGCTCGATTGGGTTTTGTGTGGCCATAACCAAAAAAAGTTCAGGTAATTTATAAGTCTTACCACCAACTGTCACTTGTCTTTCCGCCATCGCTTCAAGCAAAGCTGATTGAACCTTTGCCGGAGCACGGTTTATTTCATCAGCCAAAACCATATTATGGAAAATTGGACCAGCTTGGAATACAAATTCGCCTTTTTCTTGCCTGAACACATCACTTCCCGTAACATCAGAAGGCAATAAGTCAGGGGTAAATTGAATTCGATGATGATCACATTCAATCGCATCAGAAAGTTTTTTAATAGCCTTGGTCTTAGCCAAACCAGGAGCACCTTCCACCAATAAATGCCCGTCAGCCAAAAGCGAAATCAAAAGCCTTTCGACCAAAGCTTCCTGACCAATAATTGAACGGTTCATGTAATCTTTTAATTTGATAAAGCTTTCTCTTGCTTTAGTCATTTGCATTGCCATACCTTGTAAATTTTCAGACACTTTTTTAACCTACCTTTTTATAAATT
>JAKJEU010000180.1 GCA_022705265.1 Pseudomonadota bacterium
GCTTATTTCAGAAGTAAGAGTTTTCGATGTTTATAAAGGCGATAAGCTTGAAAGTGGCAAAAAGTCTTTGGCTTTTGAAGTTTTAATCGAACCAAAAGATAAAACTTTGAACGAAGCTGAAATTGAGAGCTTAATGACAAGAATTATCGCAAATGTGACTAATTCATATAAAGCAGAATTAAGGGCTTAGTAAAAGGAAAAGGTGGCAAAATTAAAAACTTGCCATCTTTTTTTTATAATTTTTTTTCAACCCAACCTTCTGGTAAATCTTGCCAATAATGCATTTCGGCGCTTAATGCTATTCCTTTTTTCCAAAGGTTTCGCGCCATTTCAAGTTCCATTTTATTGTTTCCATTAAAAATTATGAAAACTCTTTCAAATTCGGGATTGATATTGTTAAGAGGCGAGGTATATACAATAAATTTTGCATCGTTTGGGTTGCTAAATTCTGATGACAAAAATATAGGTTGTAAATTTTCATTTCCATCATTTTTTGAACCATGTGGAATAAAACTAGTATCTTTAAAAGTCCAAAGATAATCGTTAAATTTTTCAACTTCATTATCATCTTTGAACAAAAAAATCGCGTGTTTTTTGGTTTTGTCAATGTTAATTGCAAGTTGAGGCAATATTTTTTGAAGTGTAGAAGAGGTGAGATGATAAAAATCAATTCTCATTTTTTATCGTTTTCTTTCTTGACTTTATTTACAATTTTTTCAACCAAAGGATGATTTTCACCAGCATCCTTATAAGCTTTGAACCCAGCATCGAAAATTTCTTCTGGTGTCATGGTTTCTTCGTCAATTGGCTTTCCACCTTGTTTTAAGATTTCATTTTTTCTATATTCACCCATAACACTATCTCGACTTTCCAGTTTGTTTTAATATATATTTATAATCTTTTCGACCCGGAGGAGCAAGTATAACTTTTTTATTTGTTACCATACTTCTTATTTTTTCAGAAGTAAGTTTTGCCGCATCACGCTTTTTCATTTGATTATCTCGTTCTGCGCGTCTTTCTGCTTCTGCTGTATTTGTAAGCTCGTCAAGTTGCAAAGACACATCTTTGTCGCCACGAATATCCGCAACATTAACACAAGCCTTTATTCCTTTTTCGAAATCTCGTTTAGGATTAGGAATATCAGAAATTTTAGCATCGGGATTTGACAACACAGCCTTCATCTTTTCATCAGAAACCGCAGAAAAATCAGTGCTAAGTCCTTTTTTCTCAAAATATTCCACCAAATTAACACTATTTATATCTTTTTCGGTTTTTTCCGATATTTTCTTACCAATTTCTAAAACATCTTTTTCGCTTATATGTTTTAAAACTTTTTCACCTTTTTCGTTTAAAGTTTCATAAGTTTCAGGTAATAAAATTTTAAATTTACCACCGCCTTCGGAATAAATTGCATGAGAAAAGTCCTTCATGCCAGTCTCATTTAAAACCGATTTAATTACTTTTGCATAATCTTTTAATAAAGCGTCGCCATGTTCGTGAGATATATTATTCACCCCAGCAAGGTTTGTAAATTCTATATGAGTTGCTTTTATTTTATTTTCGTTGTTAAGTCCATGTTTTTTGTTAATTTTTTCGGCATCTTTAACAAATCTTTGAGCATCTTCAATCATTTCTGCTCTCATCTTTACACCAGTAGAAGGGTCAATATTTCTTACTTCATGAGATGCACGATGGATAAGAGCAATATCTTTTTTACTTGTTATGCCAAATTGTTTAATATATGTGTCAAGATTGTTTTTTAATGCATCATAACGGTCAACAAATAAGTCATTTTCACCATACTTTATTCCAACTTGGGTATTTTCTTTTGAACTTAATTTCAAGAAATCATCGTAAAGTTTATTGTCTGAAACCGTTCTGATAAAAGCCAAGGGTTTTGAAGCATAAGGATTGTTTGGAACATTTGGAGTAGGGTTATTTAATGCAAAATTCTTTTTTATTGCAAAAGCCTTATCCCTTGCGATTACTTCTTTTTGAATCTCTTGCTCACTTAAACCTTGAGTTTTAAGTTCTTTTGCCAAAGATTTATTAAAATCAGAAGTAATAGTCGAAGCATATTTTGCCAATTTTTCAGCATTTTCCGGCTCAACCTGAGCTTTTTTAAGCAAATTAGGAACAGATTGAATAAGTTTTTTAGATGCAATTTTAGCATCAATTATAGTACTTACCAAAGAAGGATCTTTGACATTATTTAAATCAATATCAGCAAGAGACAAACCAAAGCCAGGTCTTTTTTCGTCTTTTGGGTTATCATGAGTTTGTAACGAACCATTAGCAAGCAAATCATCAATTCGTTTTTCAGCATCAATCATACATCTATCTGTTTGATCTTTGTTAAGCCCAGTTATAATAAATCTGATTTCGTCGCCACCAGCACGCACAGCATACAAAAATGCAGTAGGAGTTTTCGAATCAATATTGTGTTGGTCCACGGTCTCTTTATAAGTCATAAAAGTTACCGCAGAAACAACCGAAACCAAGGTATCAGTTTCCTTAAAGCCGTCGTATTGTCGTTTACCGCGATTGTCTTGTTTTTGTAATTCCGATTTAAAGTATTCGTTGGTTCCACCCATGTTTGAAAAGTCGCCATCAACCCTTATGACCGAGTGTCCTGTCGATTTTGCATATAAATCAGCCAAACCAGTTAATAATGGACATATTTTTTTTGAATAAAAGCCTGTTAATTCGTCTTTTTTTACAGAGCTGTCAATCAACATTGATACAATGTCATTTTTTTTCGCATCAACGATAGAGTTTTCACTCTCCTCCATAAGATTAGCAAAAACTCTTTTTGTAAGCTCTTCAACAGGAATAAAGCCGTTATTATCCCATTCGTTTTTTATTATGGAAAACACTTTACTTTTAGGTTCGTTAAAAGACGATAAATAAGCATCAACCTCTTTTGAATATAAAATATTAGGTGTTTTAAAATTATCCGTCATTTCATTCATTTTCTGTTGCTTTATTAAAATTAATCCATTATTTATTATGGTATAATTGTATTACAATATAAAAAATTTGTCAAATATTAAAGAAGGTTATAAAAT
>JAKJEU010000013.1 GCA_022705265.1 Pseudomonadota bacterium
AGGTCGACGGAAAAATTGCAGGATATTGTTTTTTTGCCTTAACTTACAGCATTGAATTTAATGGCAAAGATGCTTGGCTTGACGAACTTTATATCGCTCCTAAATATCGTGGGCTCGGTCTTGGCACTAAGTTTATTGAATTTGTTAAAAAAAGAGTTGTAGAACTTAATGGTTCTTATCTCCATCTTGAATGTATGGACGAAAATGTTAAGGCTCAACCTTATTATGTTAAAAGGGGTTTGAAAAAAAGAGCCAGTAGGCATTATGTAATGCCTTTGATTGAAGGGCTTCCATCTACCGTTGATTAATTAATTTAAGGCTTAGATTTATTACGAATTTAAGCCTTTTAACTTATTTTTTTAAGGGTAATAAAAAAAATGGATAAATGTTTGAATTTTAAAACTTATACCAACATGAAGGCAACTGTTGAAGAATATCTTTTAAAATTTGACCGTAAAGATGTATTGCAACATCTATTTAATGTTATTGATGAGCTTGAATTTATTAAAAAAACTTATGGATATGTCGAAAAAGAAAGTTACTGTGCTTGTCTTTTGCATGATATTGGTAAAGCAATAAAAGATGAAATGGCTGTTGAATTTTGTTTAAAACATGATATTGAAATGCTTGAAATTGAAAAAAAAGTCCCTGCTATCTTACATCAAAAAACTTCTGAATATATTGCAAAAAACACTTTTAAAGTTACAAATGAAATTGTATTAGACGCAATAAGACATCATACAACTTTAAAAGCAAATCCATCTCGTTGTAATATTGAATTATTTATCGCTGATAAAATGAGTTTTAAGGACAACGAATATATAGAAGTTGCTGACAAAATGAAATATTACTTAAAAGTATCAAAAGAGCTTGCGATATTTACATATCTTAAAGAATTACATGAAAAACAGAATGATTTAAACATATATCACCCTCAAACTCATGAAGCTTATTTGTATTTTAAAAAATTACTTTAAATAAAAAATAAAGCCTGTATTTTGAAACAGGCTTTATTAATTTTAATCTTCCTTTTTATTTTCCATGCACCCTCTTTTGTATAAGCGTTTTTATATTTTTTTCCGTATTAACAAGGATTTGCAATAAGGGCAAAGAGTTTCATATTTCTCATTAGGTGGGATTTTGCTGTTATCAAAATAAAATTCACGCCCCCTACAAGATTCTGAATTACATTTTAGGATAAAATCCTCCCATATTCCATAACATATATCTTGATACAGAAAGGCTGTTTTTCTTAGGGGAAAATCATAACCCTTTTCTGTTTGAATTGCTTGCAATGGCGGAACAAGAAGAACTCTATCTTTATCTTTTGTAATAATTCTGGCATACAAAACATCATTATAAAAATTAAAATGCTGAAAACAATTGATAACTGATGTACTTCCAATCACACTTTGAAACTTATTCGCACCGTCATAATCTCGTAAGGCACCAGCTCCAATAAAGTTCTTTGTAAAACAGATTTTACCATTTTGAGATATTTCACTTTTATACTTATCTTCAAACTTTTCTATATCTGTTTTACACAGTTCATAATCTTGTTTAGAAATAAGATAACATCTTTCATATGAAGCAATCCAAGCAACATATATAAGTAAAAGATATCTGTCTAGTTCTTTACAATAACCCACTGACCAATATTTTCCATCAATTTTATTTCCTAAAATATCAGTCCCTAAGCATGAATTAACTATCATTTAGAGCTATTTCCTAATTAGATTTTTTTATTTTACTCTGATTTTTCTGTTTTCTCATCCTTTGCCTTCCATATACCGTCTTTTGCATATGAGTTAATACCCCATTTAATCCATTTTACAAAGGATAAAGCAATCCACATTGACCACAAAAGCATAACTGCCTTATAAATCATTTGGGAAAAAGAAATTATCATAATTTCAGGAATAACCCCTTCGCTTGCATCCGCATACCAGAAAAGATTGTCATTAAAACCGCCTCCTCTTATCATCATGTTAGGCGAGCCTAAAAGTCCTGATTTAATACTTACAAATAAACAAACAACAAACATTATTGTTAAAAATGCCAATAAACATTGAACAAGATTTTTATATTTTATTTTATCAGAATACTTATCTCTTAACCCCATAAATATGAACCATGAGATTATAACAAAATTAATGACAAAATTTACTTGGCTAAGACCTAAAAACAACAAAAACCATTGCCAAGATTTCATCGGATAAATTTTGAAATAACCTAACATAATTGAAAAAACAAACCATATAGGCAACATTGACCAAAACATTACAACAGAACCTTTGAGCGGACCTTTTGCATAAAAAATCCATCTTGAAAAGTTTATTTTTTGTTCAATATTAACACTTGGAGACATTAAATCAACCAAAGGAGATTTAAATATAGTTTCCAATTTTTGATTTATATTAAACTCTACCATAACATAATTTATCCCTTGAATAACGGGAACGACCAACATATCATCTTTGATTGAAATTGGATATGGATTTGAATTTACATTTAAACTTTCAATTTCCGCTGTTTTAGGAAATTTTATTTTATGAAAGCCACCCTCTGAGGAACGAAGATTTAAATTTAAATTGACCTTTAACATATCCTTTGCAATATCGATATTTGACGAAACTTTATCAAAAGTAACAACATTTCCTTCGACTGAATTTGGTCTGAACACATTAAAAGTAAGTTTTTGATTTTCTAATGGATGGAATATTGTATTATTACTTTTTCCGACAATTGGTTTTAATCCTTGATAATTAAAACTCCACGAATTATCCACATTAAATTGCCATATCTCTTTATATTTATCCAAAGTTTTTGGCGATGATATTTCAATCACATTTTCAACAGGAAGAAGAGAAACAAAACTTTTTTCTCTTTCATTCGGAGCAAAAGCAAGCTTAATCTTATCCTTTGACAAAGTGCCTTCTTGGCTTATTACCTTTTCTCCTTCGATTAACGGAATGTCAATACTTTCAGATTTTGAAAATTCATTTTCTCTTACCACAAAAGTTTCAACTTGCCACAAAGTTCCAATATCAAAATTCCTTTTTACCGTAAAAAACGATTTAATAGGCATTTTCATAGCATCAGATTTTTCTTTTTCTATTATTTTTTTATTCAGCCTATTGATTTGAACTGTTTGAATGCCTCCTTGACTTTCGTTATAATTAAAATCTTTAAGTTTGTTATAAATTCGATTAATTTTAAATTCCGAAGTCAAAACAAATCTTTCCGAAGTATCATCAAGAAGAACATTCATCTCTATAATATTTTCACCCTTTAAAAGCAAAGCACCCAAAGAATTATTATATTTTGTAAGAGCAATATCCTTTTTGCCATTAATTATAACTGATTTAACCTTTACATACCCAAACCCATCCGCTCTTAAAGAAGGAAGAGGTGCTACTACTTCTTCTAAGGCATAGGCTTTAAGTTTTATGGTTAATTCGTTGTCGTTATTATAAATCTCAGCTAATGGATATGATATACATTCTGGAAGACATTTTGATGGCTCTTTGACCGTCAATTTTTCCATTAAATCATTTAAAATTTCTTTACTTGGATAATTTTCTGCTCTTGCATTAATTGGTGAAAACATAAAACAAATTGCAAGCAAGCTGATGATTGTTTTTGAATTAAATTTAGACAATAAATTATTTTCAATCTTTTTATCTAACAACACAAAAAGCACATAAAGACTTAAAATAAACCTTATAAAAGCGAGGCATAAATTAACAAAAGGAGACATAAGAATAACCTTTAAACCGGAAGCTTCTGATATTGGTCCATCTTGGCTAATCCTTATAATTTGAGAAGACGAAAAACCCCAAGTTGGAAATCCAAGTCCAGTTTGAACAACATTTTTTGCAACATTTATGCTTTGATATCTTTGCATTTTTTCATCTTTTAAGGAAATATTTTGATTTAACATTATATTCTGCTTCTTAGATTTATACATTTTACGACGCTCTACCTTTTCTTCTGCCAAACTTGAAGGAGCACTTCCGATGACTTCATTATCCATTTCGTAATTTAATGCTCCGTCATAAACTTCATCTCTTTGATATGATACTGTTGGAGCCCCTGCCATCATTGCTCCTTTGCTCATATAACTTACTCTTCCATAATGTCTTCCTAAAAATATATCTTTGAAATATCCATATCCTGTAAAACCAAAACATATTATCAAAAAGATATAAACAAATTTTTTGAATACATATTTTTCTGAACTTTTATATATTTTGTATGAAGTGTAAAATACAAACGAAGTGAAATAGAAAAATAACATAGGAATATAAGGAAAACGCAAATAATCAAGCTCTTCTGGATTAAATGCTCCTGGATAAATTGCAAATCTTATAACCAATATCATTTTTAAAATAGTAAAACATGCAAGGAAGAACAAAAGTGTATACTGTGCAAATTTTAATATTTTTGTAAAGGTATTTTCTTGTTTTAAATTTCTTAAAATAAATACGATAATACTTATCCCAAAACAAACCCATGTAAATTGAGGAATTATAGGATACATTATGATAAATAAAGCCTCTGATATAAATGCTGTTTTAAGACCAAAAATATAATAAAAAATAACCCCTAAAACCATTATATGAAAAATACTTAAAAGATTCCAACTGTTAACCCATGATTGAGAAACTTCATCTCCACCAAAGACATGAAAAAGCTTATATCCTTGTGGTAACAATAAATCCCAATTAGCACTATCAAAAACTCTGTTATATCCTGAGGTTTTTATTTCTTTACCATCATTTTTAACTCGGCTTATTGTGGTTATGTTATTTGTGCCTTTTCTTACTTCTATGCCTACTGAACTTTGTCCTTCTAACATAGTTATAGGCACAGGATTTCCATTAATTTCCGCAGAAGTAAGTAAAAAAGACGGATCTAATAAAAGCCTTCCATCATCTTTTAAATCTGCATATATATCGTCTTTTACAGAATAATAGGAACCATCAAAAGAAAGCTTTATTTGTCTTGTTAAACTAAGCTTATCTTTGTTTTTTTCCATATCATATTCGATTGCTTTAAGCTCTACTTTATCGTCTTTTGAAACAACATATGCTGGCAATCTTTTCCAATCATTAGGAACATTTGTATTTCTTGTATCAACCGTTTGCAAACCGCTGATTACTTCAATTACTCTAAAATCTCTGTTTTCCTCAAAAAACCAAAGCTCTTGCTCTGATAAAAGATTATTCAAAGTTAAATTAAGCCCTTGGTTAATTTGCCTGAACCCAAGTTCGATGGAATAATTTCCAGCCTTAATTTCAGAAACAAGATTGCCATCAGCTCTTACATAAGTTGGAAGTCGTGAATAAATATGAGTTAATTCAAAATTATTTGGAATTATTTTGCCTAAATCTTCAACTCTTTCCTTTCCCGAAACATTGATTTCAAGCCTTAATGTCATTCTTAAAGGAATTCCATCTTTTATCTTACGATAAACTTCTACACTCATAGTATCAGCATCAGTTTTTTGAGCAAAAACCTCGTTTTCAAATCTTAAAACACCATTACCGTCAAGGTTATAAGAATTTATTTCTTTGCCATTTTTCTTAACCTCTAAAATTCCTACATCATTTGGAATATAAAGATATCTTATATCTTCCTTGGAATTACCTTTACCGTTTAAAACATATTCGCCCTTTTCAAGAAAAACATATGGAAGCGAACCTTTTGAAATGATTGGTAATTTTTCATTATTTGACATAAGTGTTTGAGGGAAAACATCACTTGAACCCACCAATCTTACGAAACCATCCTTTACAACCTTAACCCTCATTTCGAAAGAAAAATCTTGTTTATCAACCTCTAATTTCAAATGAGAAATGTAACTACAATATTTCTTTGCCCCATCAATTCCAAAAGCACATTCATCTTTTTCATATCCCAAAGTCGCCCATTTAACCCATTCTTTAAGATTTTGAGGTACATCTTTTTCTTCTAATTTATGTTTTGAAGTATCACTTGGAATAAAATTAGTGGCATAAACATTGCTTGTTGCCAACATTAATATTGTGAAAATTAAAAAAAGTTTTTTCATCGAAATTACATCCTAATTAATAATTTTTTAAATTTTAAACAAACGATACTTTTATAATATAAAGGACTAAAAGCTCCCTAAATTAGTATTGCCAGAAGAAGACGGAGGGTATGGAATATCATCAGAAGTTTGTGTTTGAACTCCTTCTGATTCTTGTTGCTGTAATGCTTCATTTTTTCTTCTGTCCGTGGTAAGACCTCTTGCAACATTCATATTTATTTCAATTAAAACCTCAAAGTCCTTAATTTCGTGAGATACCATAGCTTTAATAGTTTGTTTAAAAATAAAATATGCAAGATTAGCCAGATTTTGTTTTAATTCATGAGACATTTGGTTATCGGGTTCACCAATATTTGAAATTAAAATCGACCAAAGCTTACGATTTCTTGTTAAAGCTTCGTCCAAATCATGTTTTTTATTTTCAAAATCAAGCTTAATTTCGTTAAGCCTCGAAGCCGTACGAATCAAAGCTCCAGCCTCGATTTCACACTGACTTTGCCCATGTGCCTCCGCTGCTTTATACTTGTTGGTATAACCCATATTTCCATAAGACATAAATTTTATCCTTTAAAGGTTTTAAATCTTGTTTTATTATTATGTACATAACTTATGATTAAAGGAAGAAAAAAATGACATCTTGGCAAAGAGATACTAAAAGAGATATGTTCACTTACCGCTATATCGAGCTTACCACTAATTTGGTTGAGGCTATTTTAACCGATAACGAAGAAGATATGATAAAATATAAGCAATGGTTAAGTATGGTTAATGGAACAAATCCAGATGGAATTACAATAGACAATAATGCTTCTGTGCTTGCTGAAATAACCCCAGAACAAGATAGCAAAATTAACATTATTGCGATGAAGGATGAGGGAAATTTTGTGGCCGAATTTAAAACTCCTGTATTCCAAGCAACCATAAACCTTATTTATGATTTTGAAAAATATGATATCGTGGCTGCAAGCGTTATGGAATTTAGTGGAGATATGATGATTGCCTTATCTTGGAGCGAACAAATGCTTACAAAAATTGATGAAATGAGAATTGCTTAAAATGAAATATTTTTTGTTTTTATTGGTTTTATTATCTTCTTTTCCAACATTTGCTCAACGAAGAATTGAAGAAGTGGTAAAAAAAGAAAAAGTTGAAGTCGATACACGATTTGATATTAATAAATTCAAAACTTCCTGTGGTAAAAGAGAGCTCCCTTTTGCAATTGTTGGAAGCCTTAATTATCCTCCTTTTTCTTGGATTATCGAAGAACAAGTGTCATCAAGAGATACAAAAAAGGTTCTTATTGGAATCGGAGTTGATTATTTCAACCATATTTCAAGTAAAATCTTTAAAAACAGTCATCATTCATCGGATATTATTGTTAACTCTGATGAAGAAATATCAAAATCAATGTTAAGAGGTTCGGCCGACTTTTTCATAAATGCATACTATGATAATAACCCTTCTCTTGGTGTTGATTATATATTTCCTTCTTACCTTACTAATCACATGATCGTTGTTTTAAGAAAAGATGATGATAAAACTAAAATAGAAAAGGTAGAAGACCTTGTAAATTATAAAGGAGTTATAAGAAGCGATGAGTATACTGATTGGATATATAAAGGTATAGGGATTGATATCAATTTTACTGATAAGGTTATTATAAAAAATGATTCAAAAGAAGCTTTAACCTCTTTATTAAAAGGTGAAGTCGATTACTTTTTTACTGGCATCTATTCAGCAAGAGCAGAAGTAACAAGATATAAGCTTTTTGATGAAGTTAAGATTATTGAAAATTCTTTAAAAGCAAATCGCATATTCTTTACATTATCTAAAATGTCAAAATGTCGTGATTATAAAGCTCTTTTCGACAAAGCAATCGAAGATGATATAAATGATAATGAAACAATCAAAAAAATCGTCCTTGAAAATATTCTTAAATATGTTGAACAATTCAAGGACGAACCAAAGCTTACCGTGGAAAAGGAAACTACTCCTCCAATCCAAACAAATGAAGAAATAGCCAAGCCTTAATTATTATTTCAAATAATTCATTAATGAAAGACTGTTAACCGTTGATAACGCTGCATAAGAATATTCAAGAATTGTAACTTGTTCTTGCAATAATTGTGCAGCCTCGGTTGGATTCATTTTTTCTATGCCATCAATATTATCTTCTAAATACTTAACCAAGGTTTCTTGGGTTGTGATTTTTGTTGAAACATTTTTAAGATTGAGACCAACTTTATAATTAAGCTGAGTTAAATCGCTTTTGCTTTCAGACGAATTTTTGATATTGTTATGAGATAAAGCATCATCAAGCAAGTTCATTGCTTCGGTTACTCTTTCCAAGGCTCGGTTAGCATCAACACCATCAGGAGCATCCATAGGATTTCTTTCATCTACCAAATTTCCTTGGGCAATCATACATAAAGCCCTGATAACTTTTTCAAAAGCCCCGTCCTCTCCTGTAATACCTATATTTAAAACCGTATTTTCATCAACTCTGATATCTGTTGCAAGTTTGTCACCTTGGTAATACGAAGTTGAACTTACGCTCATTTTACCATTTGCAGGATAAGTAATTGAAGCAGTAGTTAATGGTGGTTTTGGAAAAGAATTAGTCTTTACAATCAATCGATTACCATTATCAGCCACTCCAACCACTGTATATTCACCATTATATGCTGGGTCGATATTTCCCAAAGATACGGTTGAACCGATGGAATAAGTTTTACCAATATTTACCCCTGTTCCATCAACGATTCTTGTGTGTTCGTTAAATGGAGGGTCGATTGGTACGCCTTCTGCTTGGACTGGGGTGGAATCTTCGAAAGTTATGGTTTTTCCGTCTGCTGATACTGATTTAATATATTTCACACCGTTATTATTTGCTGTACCGTTTAAGACGATTGTATCGCCTGCTTTTAATGTTGAAAAAGCATTTTCGTTTTCCGCTATCATCTGGTTTTTAGCAGTATTAAAAAACAAAGTACCAGTGGTCTCATTGCCACCCAAAATATTTTCTGAAACGAACCCATGTTCTAAGGACATAACATCCACAGAAATATTATTTTGAACTTCGGCATTTAATGCAGCATCAACCGTAACCGTACCTGTCGCATAATTAATATCAGTTACATAATAAGTGCCATTATTTCCTGCACCACTTCCTGAAATTTCTATGGTTTGTCCTGCTTTAACATTTTTAAAGAAATTAGGCATAGCAAGAGGATCAACAGTAATAGTATTTCCCGCAAATGTTGCGTTATTGCCCCCAGTATTCAAAGTTGTAATAATCGAACCATTAGGATTAACCGCATCAATAAAACCTTCGTTCATGTCTTGGGTTATGGTTAAATCTCCGACCGCACCTGTCATTGCTCCATCAGGTATATTTGGTTTGTTTATAGGGGCACCAGCATCAAGGTAAATTTCTTTACCATCTGCTGAAACGCCTGAAACTGTGAAAGTAATATCATTGTTAACAACTCCCGAACCATATGGATCCACCGAAGTATTTCCCAAGGTTATTTTATCGCCTGCTTTAACATTTGAAAAAGTATAATACTTATCAGCAACTATTTTATTATTTTCGTGGTCAAGAGTAATGCTTGTATTCGTAACCGAAAAATCCACCGTGGTTGTAATCGCACTGTCCGATGGTTCAATTAACATAGTAACCGGAGTAGCACCGTTCATACCACCTGTATAAGTTGGGATTTCAGGAGCTTTGAGCGGAGTTTTTGAATCAATCCTTACCGTTGAACCGTCAGCGGATACCGAACTTACAATATAATCACCATCGTTAAGTCCAGCCGGCAAAGTTCCCGTTAATTTTATTAACCCACCCTCTTTTATATCAGAGAAAGTTCCTGCATTAGCGGTGATTTTATTATCTTGCCAATTAAATTGAAAAGCCCCAGCAACCGCAACTGGATTACCCGCATCATCATAACCAAGCCTTGTTATATCTTGGGATAATGTAAAGCCTCCTGTGATTGAATCTTCGGTCTTATATGAAGAAAGATTTGCCGAAGAGCTTTCAGGATATTTTACAAGCTGTCCATCATAATATTTTTGAAATTCTTCCAAACTTGAAAATGGAAAATTAATTGGTTGAGTTCCCGTCTTTCCACCCGAAAAAACATATTCCCCATTTGCTTGAACATTCAACGCATCTTCAATTGCTTTTAACGCATTGAAAGCTTGTTGTTGCACATTACGGATTGTATTTGCTGTATCATCACTTAATGTCTTTGGAGGAGTTGAATTATAATCAGGCGTAATATTTTTCAAATCAAGTTCAAGCAAGGAACGCAAAGTGCTTCTGAAATCTGTGGTGTTTTTTTGAACCGCTTCCAAAGCCAAATTCATGGTTGAAAGCTTTGTTTTTGTTTGATTGTTATTTGTTACAAACTGCTCGGTTCTCATTTTTTGGGTCTCGTAATTAAAAAGACTCAAAGTTTGTTTTGAAATCCCCGCATATGTCGCCGATTTTTGTTTTGATGTAACAGAATATGTTAAATCAGCAATTCGGCTTTGAACTACCATCATTCTGCTTGTATAATTATTTTGAGTAATATGGGTTGGAACTCTTGATACTACCATTTTCTTTTACTCCCTTATCTTATCATGTTTACCAAAACATCTAACATATCATTTACGGTTGAAATGACTTTTGCTGATGCATTGTATGATTTTTCAAAAACAAGTAATTGAGATAACTCTTCATCAAGATTTACTCCTGAAATTTCGCCTGCTTTTGTGCTTAATGATTGAATTAATGTGGTTTGATATTTTACGCTATATTCTGTATTTGCATTATAATTTGAAACTTGGCTAACTAAGTTTGAAGCATAATTTGTAAAAGAATATTCTCCCTTTGCCAAGGTTCCCGAACGCTTAAAGGTTACATTCGAATTGAACATATCACTGAATTGATTTGCAATAGTATTATCAGAAGCACTTACAAAATACTCCCCTGAGGATGAATCATATTGAACTTGCCCTCTTGAAATTTTATCATAGGAAGCCAAAATATCATCTCTTACCTTTACCGAACCTGAACCTGCGGTTGCTGATGGGACAAGACCTAATTGACTTAAAACCGAAGAATTAGTAGGAGCAGCAGAGGTCGGTTCGCTTATAACAAGCTCTAAACCTGTTTTGTGTTTAATTCTTAAACGATAACCATTACCTTCTTTAATTACTTCTGCCTTTATTGTTTGGTTTAATGTATTGTCTTCGTTAATTCTTTTTGCCAAAGCATCAATGGTATCACCAGGTCTTATTTCAACCGAACCAAATGCAATATTCTTTTCATCAGAAAAGGTCAAAGTTGGCAAGGTCGGAGAAGTAGCATTTATAATCGCATTTCTTGCAATTATATCAGAATCATAAAGCCATGTTTTATTGGAATTAGTAACAATATTATTAAAACCAAAAGAATTTACAAAACCTTTTGTATTTGAATCATAAACTCCATCGCCATCAAGGTCAAATTGTATAGTAGCATCCGTTGGTTCACTTCCAACCACCGAAGATGCCTCATCTCTGAAAGCTATGCTATAATCACTTGCACCTGTATTAATTTCAATTTTTCCATCAGAATTAATACTTGCCGAACCATTTATAAGCCTTGGTCCTGTTGGGTCTGTGGTCAACCAATTTTGAATGGTTGCAAGAAGGCTGTTATTTAATGGATAATTTGTTGGGTCATAAACATCACCAGAAGTAAAGCCAAGCTCGCCTACCAAAGAAGTACTTGCAACTTCTTTTCCCTCAGCATTAAATATTATAATCCTTACATCTCCATCAGAGATATTAACCTTAGGTGTTTGAGCATTAGCAGGATTAGTACCAGTAGGAAGTGATGCATTAATATTTAAAAATGTCTTATCAGATACCATTTTGCTTTGAGCCGATGGATAAGAAACCCCACGAGAATGAATTAAGTTCAATTGGTTTTTCAAAGTTGTCATCATTTCATCAACTTCTGACTGAGTATTTGTCAAAGTCGTATCACGAAGTTCGATGGAACCTGCCATTTCTCCACTTTTTATGTCATTTGTGATATCAACACCGTTTACATAAACTCCTGTGATTTCTCCACCTGTATAAGTGTTCCATGAGCTTATAGTTGTTGCTGCACTATGACTTAAATAATTTGGTTCATTATCCAGCAACATTTTGCCAGAGGAAGTCATAATAACCATTTCCCCCGTACTTCTTGTAAAGCTTTCAACTCCCATGATTTCGGATAATCTTTGGTATGCTGCATCCCTTTGATCTTGGTAATCATCAGCACTGTAAAGCCCCAAAGAACTTGTTCTCATTATTTCGACATTAAGTTTATCAATCGTATCCAAAATTTTATTTACTTCTGTTACATTATCTGCAATTGACCTATCTGCTTCGGTTCTTAATCTTTGAATGTAATCCGTCATGGAATTGGTTTTATCAATCAAGTTTTTCAAAGAACTTACCGAAGCACTTTGAGACACCGTATTATCAACATCAGTTGCAAGTTGTTCAAAGGCTGATTGAACATCTCCCATTGTGTGAGCAATCGAACTGTTGGATTCAGGAGAGCCAAACAAATCTTCTAATCTTGACATATAATTAGTCTTAACCGACAAAGCACCAAAAACACCACTTTCTTTGTTAAGTTGTTTTAAAATACCTTCGTCAACAACACGAGAAGAAAATCCCGCAACAACCCCTACACCTGTTCCACCCAATATTATGGAATTTTGTGTATGAACTTTTCTTGTATAGCCAACCGTATTAGAATTAACAATATTATTTGATGTAACATCGATTGCTTTTTGCGATGTCATCAAGCCGCTTAATCCTGATTGTAATGCTGTGGTTAATGCCATGGTGTTTTCTCCCTTAACCTTTTATCAAAGAACCTGATTAACACTTAAAGCAGAACGATATTTTGAATCACTTCCCATTTTGCCACTTCTTGAATAAAAACCTTTATTTTCTTGTTCGCTTGATTCTGCTGACTTTACGATGTTTTCAAGCAAAGTCTTTGAGGCTGAAATCGATGCTTTTATAAACAAAACATTATCTTGCATTGCTTTTTCAAGTCTGTCCGAGGTTTTAATAACTTCGACCCTTGAATTTTGTGGTAAAGATTTCATCAAATCCTTATATGAGCCCAAAGTTTTAAAACCTTCGGAATATGCGTGGGCAAGCTTTTGTTTATCTTCTTGCAAAGATTTTACTTTATCAAAATCATTTCCTTTGATTGCTTTGTTTTCGGTTTCAATCAAGGAACTTAATTGCTTCATGATTGATACAACTTTCATCATTTTTGCTTCAAAGCCTTGACCTTGATTTTGAGCCATATTTGTTGGTTTAAAATTCATATTTTTGTTTTCCATCTTACACCTTCCCTTAAACTTCTTGGGTTTTAAGCATAAAGTCCATTAATTTATCCGCAATTCCTATGCCACCGCTTTTTACTGTCATTTTACCGTATTCATCAATTAACATAGATTGCCAAACCTTTTCCGCATTACCGCCACCAAATTCGCTGTCTGGTTCTATTCCCGAATACATATGTTGAAACATTTGAGATACAAAAAACGCTTCGAAATCTTCGGCTGACTTTCTTGCCTTTTCGATATCCTTTTCGTTTTTATTAACCAAAGGAGCTTCTTTATAATTATTCAAATCTTGGCTTAAAACTTGATTTATCATTTTCTTTTCTCCCCTACATAAGCTCTATTTCAGCTTGCATTGCACCTGCTGCTTTGATTGCTTGTAATATCGTAATCAAATCACGAGGACCAATTCCAAGAGCGTTAAGACCGTCAACTAATTCTTGCAAAGTAATAGATTCTTTTAAAAGATGGAGCTTATTTTCTTTTTCTTCATCCACTTGAATATCAGTCCTTGGAACTACTGTGGTTTCTCCGG
>JAKJEU010000014.1 GCA_022705265.1 Pseudomonadota bacterium
GAAGAATCGGTTTCAAGACATGTTCCTATGCCTTTGAGAAACGATTTTGTTTCCGAAGTAAAAGAAGCAAAGCTTATTAAGCCAAGTGATGAAGAAATTAAAATAAACCCAAGGTCAAGGTCAGCAAAATTAAGATATTTAAGGAAGGTGTAAAATGATAAAAGGAATTTTGACTTTTCTTGCTATTACTGTGTTTTTAGTAATTTGTAGCACTTCTTTGTTGTTAAAAACAAAGGTTACAAAACTTGAAAAAGATATTGCCTCATTAAATCAAAATATTGGCGATAATAAAATGGCTATTCATATTTTAAAGGCGGAATGGGCTCATTTGAACGAACCTGAACGAATCCGTTACTTAGCCGAAAAACATATGAGACTTAAACCAATTAAAGCTAGCCAAGTTAAAGGTTATGATATATTTTATGATAATAATCAAAATAACTTTAAAAAGGTTTCTTATTAATTTTTAAAAATGCTTAATGATGAAAAAAACACATATAATAAAAACGATACAGGCTTTTCTTTTGACATAGTAAAAGATAGATTAGCCTTTATTGCTATTTTAATTATATGCGGTTATATCGTCATTCTTGGACGACTTGTAAATGTTACTTTAAGGTATAACCAAAGCGATATTGAGCAAGAAACAAAAATCCAACCCCAAGAAGATAAAGAAAAAAAACTCCGCGCTGATATTATTGATAAAAATGGCAATATAATTGCAACCAGCTTGCCAACGGTCAATGTTTATGCCAATACTTCATATATATATAAAAGGAACGAAACCGAGCTTAAAAAACTTGCCAAAGATATTGGCGTTGCTTTAAATATCAACGACAAAGAAGTTTTGGAAAAGCTTAAAAAACGGGCTGATTTTATATATTTAAAAAGAAACATAGTCCCAAAAGAACAATATGATGCAAATAAACTCGGTCTTCCTTGGATTGATTTTGAGGAAAGCGAAAGAAGAGTTTATCCAGGCAAAAACCTTTTTTCCCACATTGTTGGGGCGGTTGATGTTGACAATAATGGCATTGCTGGGATTGAAAAAGAATTTGATTATTATCTTAAAAACGAAAAAAAACCTTTAAAATTATCTCTTGATGTCGCTTTACAAGATACCGTAAGACGAGCATTAAAAAAAGGAATCCGCGAGTTTAAAGCAAAGGCTGGAAATGCAATATTAATGGATGTTATAAATGGAGAGATTATCTCGATGGTTTCTCTTCCCGATTTTGATCCTAATGATTATAACAATATTAAAAAAAATGAACTTTTTAACCGCAACACTCTTGGTGTTTACGAAGCGGGTTCGATTTTTAAAATTTTTAATACCGCCATGTATCTTAACCAAGGCAAAAGTATTAAAAAGATTTATGACACTCAAACTCCTATTAAAATCGGTAAATTCACAATAAGAGAATATATTCGAGCAAAAAAAGATTATGATGTCAGCGAAATTTTAATCAAATCTTCGAATATCGGTTCGGCAAGAATGGCGTTGGAAATCGGCGGTGACAAAAAAATTCATGAAAAGTTTGGGTTTTTTGGAACAAACCACCATCGAACTTCCTGAACGAGGAAAGCCTTTAATCCCAAATCGCTGGAATAATGAAACCCAAACCATTGTTGCGACTATTTCTTATGGTTATGGATTATCCGTAACCCCTCTTCATGTTATTTCTGCTGCTGCTGGAATCGTAAATAATGGAAAATTTAAAAATCCAACTTTGATAAAAGACAAAAAACAAAAAGAAAAAAGATTAGTATCCCTTAAAACCTCAAAACAAATGAGAGATTTATTAAGAACCGTTGTATTAAAAGGATCTGGTAAAAGAGCTTATATCGAAGGATATGATGTCGGTGGCAAAACGGGAAGTGCTAGGCGTTCGGTTCAAGGAAAATATGCAAAAAATGAATTAAATACTTCATTTATAGGAGTTTTTCCGATATATAATCCTAAATATGCTTTACTTGTTATGCTTGACAAACCAGAAAAAAAAGAAGGAGATATGACAAATGATGCTGGACTTAACTCTACGGTTATTGCTGGTGAAATCATTGAAAAGATAGCTCCTCAGTTAAAAATAATACCAAAGGAAATAAAAAGATGAAGTTAAAAGAGCTTTTAGAAAAAGAAAAACTTGATTTTAATTCTGTAACCGACGATTCAAGAAAAGTGGATAATGAAACTTTGTTCGTTGCTGTTTATGACGATTTTATCGAAGATGCAAAACAAAGAAATGCCAAAGAAATCGTCACAAAATATGATTGCGAAGGTGTGGATATAAGACTTGCATTAAGCAAATTATCAAAAAAACTTTATCCTTATGAACCTAAGGAAGTTATCGGGGTTACGGGAACTAATGGTAAGACTTCTACGGTTTCTTATATCAACCAAATTTGGGATAAAATTGGAATAAAGGGAGCTTCTCTTGGCACTATTGGTTTGAATTTTAACGGCGAAAATATTAAAACTGCAAATACGACTTTAAATTCTCCTGAATTGCATAAAATAATTAACGACATAACCATTCAAGGTTGTACCCATCTTGCTTTGGAAGTTTCAAGCCATGCCATTGACCTTCACCGCACTTCTTCTTTGCGTTTCGATAAAGTTGGCTTTACAAATCTAAGCCCTGACCATCTTGATTATCACAAATCTATGGAAGATTATTTAAATACAAAACTTAAATTATTTAATAATGATTTGCCTGCTGTTGTTAATGCTGACATTCCTGAATTTGAAAAAATAAAGGCAATTTCAAGAGGAAGAGTTTTAAGTTATGGCAAAAACGGTGAAGATTTAAAGATTTTATCAAGAATCGCAAAAGAAACTGGTCAAGAAATCGAAGCTTTGATATTTGGTAAAAAATACCAACTTAATCTTAATGTTATCGGAGATTTCCAAGCCATGAACCTTCTTCTTGCTATTGGGCTTGCTTCAATTAATAATCGTAATGTTTTAGAAAACCTTGAAGACATAGTTCCTTTGTTAAAAGCTCCTGATGGAAGAATCGATTTTGTTGCGTCTTTGAAAAATGGTGCCAGTGTTTATGTCGATTATGCTCATACTCCTGATGCTTTGGAAAAACTTTTAAAAGCTCTTAAACCTCATGCAAGCAATAAACTTGCCGTTGTGTTTGGTTGCGGTGGAGACAGAGATAAAACAAAACGACCAATAATGGGGAAAATTTCAAATGATTTAGCTGATGTTGCTTATGTAACTGATGACAATCCAAGAACCGAAGACGCCTCAGAAATAAGAAAAGAAATCATGGAAACCGCAACAAAGGCAACAGAAATTGGTAATCGAAAAGATGCGATTGAAATGGCGATTGCAAATCTTGAAGCTGGCGACATTCTTGTCATTGCTGGCAAAGGACACGAAACAGGACAAACCATTGGCAAAGTTGTCCATGATTTTAACGATAAAAAAATTGCTCTTGAATATATAACTGATAAAGGACTTTAAAATATATGCTTTATTATTTTCTTTATAACTATTTATTTCAACTTTCAGACAAGTACCCAGCTTTAAAGGTCCTTAATGTAGTTAAATATGTAACTTTCCGTACAGGTGCTGCTATAATCACGGCATTAATAATTGGTTTAATAATCGGAAAACCAATAATAAATTTTATGGTCAAATGGCAAAAAGGTGGGCAACCTATTCGTGAAGACGGACCTCAAAGCCATTTTTCAAAAAAAGGCACTCCTAATATGGGTGGGTTCATTATATTAATAAGCCTTTTTTCATCACTTTTGCTTTGGGCTGATGTTACAAATGTGCTTATTTTGATTACTTCCTTT
This sequence comes from Pseudomonadota bacterium, assembly GCA_022705265.1. Lineage (GTDB taxonomy): Bacteria > Pseudomonadota > Alphaproteobacteria > JAKJEU01 > JAKJEU01 > JAKJEU01. Next base: position 3,814 of record JAKJEU010000014.1, read on the forward strand.
GTGGTTATATCTTTTGCTTTGATTGGTTTTTATGATGATTATTTAAAAATCAAAAAGAAAAATGCTTACAATAACTTTTCTGGAAAATTACGCCTTTTCTTGCAATTTTCGGTTTCTGCTATTGCTTTTTATTTCTTTCAACGACATACAGGATACGAATTTGCAACAACCTTACATTTTCCATTTTTTAAAAACTTTACCCTTGATTTAGGTTGGTTTTATTTCATTTTCGCTGGCATTGTGATATCAGGTGGTGCCAATGGAGTAAATTTAACCGATGGCTTAGACGGACTTTGCTCTGGCCCAACCATGATTTCAAGTGGATTTTTCATAATCATAACATATCTTAGCGGTCATATCGCTTTTGCAAATTACCTTACCATCCCTTATGTCGAAGGAAGTTCTGAACTTGCGATTTTCTGTGGCGCTATGTTCGGAGGATTAATGGGGTTCCTATGGTTTAATGCTTACCCTGCTCAAATTTTCATGGGAGATGTTGGGTCTCTTGCCCTTGGTGCTGCTTTGGGTATCATAAGTGTTATCACGAAACATGAAATCGTATTTGCAATCGTTGGCGGTGTGTTCGTTATCGAAGTTTTATCAGACATTATCCAAGTTGGTTCTTATAAATTAAGAAAGAAAAGAGTTTTCTTAATGGCTCCTATTCACCATCATTTTGAGAAAAAAGGTCTTCCTGAAACAAAGATTGTTATAAGATTTTGGATATTGTCGATTGTTTTTGGTTTAATTGGTCTTGCAACTTTAAAATTAAGGTAATCTTTTAAAAAAATGGAAAAATTTACAAGAACAGATACAAGCTTTTTGGGCTCTTGGTGGTGGAATATCGACAAATGGTTGCTTTCTGCCATCACTGTATTGATTATCATTGGCTTTGTGTTACTTTTTGCAGCCTCTCCCATCGTTGCATATCGCATTGGAACAAAATCAACATTTTTTATTTCTAAACAAATGTTTTTCTTGCCTCTTGCTTTGTTTACCTTGTTCTTTTTTTCATCTCTTAACGAAAAATATATAAAAATCATAGCAAGCCTTATATTTGCGGGTGCTTTAATTGCTATGGTCATCGTACTTTTTAAAGGAAGTGATATAAAAGGCTCGAAAAGATGGATAAATCTTTTGGGTCGCCCTATTCAACCTTCGGAATTTATGAAGCCTGCCTTTGCGGTTATTTCTTCTTTGTTTTTATGTCTTGGGCATATAACGACTTTGAAAATCAAAGAAAGATTAATTGAAATTAAAGGATATATGGTTGCCATATTCTTTTGGGGTTTGTCTTGTTTATTGCTTATATTACAACCTGATTATGGCATGATGCTTACGGTTACTGCTATATTTACTGCTGAAATCATTGTTCTTGGGGTAAAGAAAAGATGGTTTTTCATTTTAATCGGATTTGGTTTGTCCAGTATTTTTTTGGGATATCAATTTGTTTCCCATGTAAGGTCAAGAATTGACGGTTTTTTAAGCAAAAGCCCAAGTGATAATTACCAATTAAGAACAGCCTTAGAAGCATTTAGCAACGGTGGTTTTTTTGGCCGAGGTCCAGGCGAAGGACAAAGCCAAGTCCCCGATGCTCATACCGATTTTATTTTAGCCATAGCTGGGGAACAATTTGGATTTTTCCTTTGTTTTATAATTTTGTCTTTGTATGTTTTCATTCTTTTACGAGGGATTTCTAACATTTACAATTCAAAAAACCAATTTAAAATAATTGCAACGATGGGATTACTTACTCAATTTGGGTTTCAAGCATTTGTTAATATGGCGTCTACTCTTGGTCTTATTCCGACAAAGGGTATGACCTTGCCATTTATTTCTTACGGTGGGTCTTCGTTAATATCTACGGGGATATTGATGGGAATAATTTTGGCACTTTGTTCAAAAAATGAAAGCGAGGTTTTATGATTATTATAAGCGCAGGAGGTACAGGAGGTCATATTGCCCCTGGGGAAGCTTTGGCTGAAAAATTAAAGGAAAAAGGAGAACAAGTATTTCTTTTTACCGACTCTCGTGGTCTTAAAAACTATAAAAGCAAGTTTTCGGATAATGCCGTTAAAATTTCGGCACTGCCTTTTTCAAAATCGAAAATTAAGGCTTTATTTGCTCTTGGCATTGGTGTTTTGCAATCGATTTATCACATAATCAAACTTAAACCAAAAGCAATTATCGGAATGGGTGGATATGCTTCTGCTCCTGCTGTTATTGCTGGAATTTTGCTTAAAAGAAAGGTCTTTTTACACGAACAAAATGCCGTACTTGGCAAGGTTAATCGTGTGCTTGCCTCTTCTGTGAAATTGGTGGCTTTATCCTATAAAGAAACTTTAAAAGTTCCTGAAAATGTTAATACAGTTTTTACTGGAATGCCTTTAAGAAGCTCTGTCCTTAGCCTTAAAAATCATGAATACAAAACTGAGGATAAACTTCAAATACTTGTTACAGGTGGTTCGCAAGGTGCTTCAATCTTTGGAAAATATGTTCCAAAAGCTGTTTCTATGTTGGATGAAAATTTACGAAAGAAACTTAAAGTAATCCATCAAATAAGAGTGGAAGACATTAACCCAACCGTTGCGACTTATCAAAAATGTGGTGTCGAACACGAAGTTTCATCTTTTTTTGAAGATATGCCTTTGAAAATGTCTTCATCTCATCTTGTTATTGGTCGCGGTGGCTCATCAACCATAAACGAAGCGTTAACTCTTGGAATTCCTTTGATAATCGTGCCTTTGAAATCGGCTGCGGACAATCATCAAACCTATAATGCTCGTGTTGTTTCTGATAATAATGCTGGTTGGTTGATTAATGAAGACGATTTTAACGAAGAAATTTTGAAAAAAAGATTAAATGATATTTTAACTAATCACGAACTTTTGTATAATGCAAGAAAACAAGCGTTAAAACTTGGCGATGTCGATGCAACGGAAGTTTTAAGCAAAATCATAATGGAAAATATATAAAATGAACGAATTATTACCTTTTAAAATGAGACATATTCACTTTATCGCTATTGGTGGTATTGGAATGAGCGGAATTGCGGAACTTATGCATAATCTTGGCTATACTATTCAAGGATCTGACATAGTTGAAAATGCCAATGTGAAAAGATTAAAACAATTTGGAATCAAAACTTTTATCGGCCATGATGCCGCAAATGTCGAGAATGCCCAAGTTGTGGTTTATTCTTCGGCAATTAAAGAAGATAATCCCGAGCTTTTAAAGGCAAAGGAATTAAGAATTCCAATAGTTCACAGAGCCGAAATGTTGGCCGAGCTTATGAGACTTAAATGGTCGATTGCTATTGGTGGAACTCATGGAAAAACCACTACTACTTCTATGGTTGCTACTTTGCTTGACGAGGCTAAACTTGACCCTACTGTTATCAATGGTGGTATTATTAAGGCTTATGGTTCGAACACCAAAAAAGGTGAAGGTGCTTGGCTTGTTGCCGAGGCGGATGAGTCTGATTGTTCGTTTTTGAAATTTCCATCAACAATTACGGTGGTTACAAATATCGACGAAGACCATATGGAACATTATAACTCTATCCAAGATATTGAAGATGCCTTTTATCATTTTGCGATGAATACTCCGTTTTATGGTTTTTCGGTTATGTGTACCGATGATGAGAAAGTTCAAAGTCTTGTATCAAAAATAACAACAAGAAAAATCATAACTTATGGTTTCAACCGTCAAGCAGAGGTAAGAGCCGTAAATATAAGAAAAATGGATGGATATGTGCTTTACGATGCTGAAATCGCAAGCAAAGATTTGAAAATAAACGATATAAGATTAAATGTTTTTGGCGACCATAATATTTTAAATTCTTTGGTTATGGTTTCAATTGGTGTATATCTTGACATTGATGGGGAAATTATCAAATCTGCGATTAACAAATTTGAAAGTGTCCAAAGAAGATATACAAAGACTGGTGAAATTGATAATATTACAATTATTGACGATTATGCTCACCACCCTTCTGAAATCAAAGCCGTACTTAAAGCAACCAGAGACAGTAACGAAAACGCAAACATAATTGCGGTATTCCAACCTCACCGTTATACAAGGGTAAAGGCATTACTTGACCGTTTTTCAACTTGTTTTAACGATGCTGACACTGTGATTGTTTCTGATATCTATGCTGCTTCTGAAAAACCCATCGAAGGTATTGACAGAATAGCAATAGTTGATAGTATAAAAGCACACGGTCACCGTAAAGTATTACATTTAAGCGATCCAAATATATTACATGAAGTCATAAGAAAAGAAATTAAAGACAAAAACCAAGAATATAAAATAATATGTATGGGTGCTGGAACTATTACTTCATGGGCTCAAAATTTACCTTCAAAATTAAAGGAGATAATGTAGATGATAAAACTTCCTTTTTTAATAACCAAAACCCCTCTTGCCAAGCAACTTCCAAAGGTTAAGGGAAAAATTAAATATAACGAACCTTTAAAAAGATATACATGGTTTAATGTTGGTGGACCTGCTGAAATATTTTTTGAACCTCATGATGAAGAAGATTTGGCTTTGATTTTAAAATCAAAGAAAAATGCTCCATTAACAATTATCGGTGGTGGTTCAAACCTTTTGGTAAGAGATGGTGGAATACTTGGAATTGTTGTAAAACTTTCAAAAAACTTTGCAAAAATATCTCATGAAGGTGAAACCGTTTTTGTTGGTGCTGCAACCAAAAATTTCCAACTTTGCAAATATGCTATGGAAAACAATATCGGAGGCTTTGAATTTTTAAGCGGTATCCCAGGAACTATTGGTGGTGCTTTGAAAATGAATGCTGGTTCTTGCGGTGTTGAAACCAAAAACATTTTTGTTAAAGCAAGAATTATGGACGGACTTGGAAATATTAAAGAAGTTTCTCTTGATGATTTGCATTATGAATATCGCCAATCCACCATACCTCATGATTGGGTTTTCTTAGGTGCTACTTTCAAAGGTTATAAAAAAGACAAAGAAGAAATCAAAAAGACCTTAGACGAGCTTAAAGAAAACAGAGAAAAGGCCCAACCTGTTGGTGTTAAGACGGCTGGTTCGACTTTTAAAAATATCAAGGAAATTGATATGCCCGCTTGGAAGTTAATCGACAAAGCAGGTTGCAGAGGTTTAAGAGTTGGTGGTGCTGTGGTTTCTGAAAAACATTGTAACTTTATCATTAACGACAATGACGCGACTGCAAGCGATATTGAAGCTTTGGGAAATAAAATAATTGAAAAAGTTATGGAAGTTTCTGGGGTAAAGTTAGAATGGGAAGTAAAGATTATCGGAATTGAAAAAAAAGTTAAAAAAAGCTTTTTTCAAAAACTACGAGCATAAATAATGGAGTTTACAAGCCCTAAAAAAAGGATTTTTACCTCGAAAATCTTTATATCAGCTATGTTCATAATAATTATGATAATAACTGGCTTTGTATCTTGGGGATATAAGGCTGGGGCTTTTTATGCTTTTAAAACTTATTTAGAAAAACAATTTAATATTTCTTTACGAAAATCTGGGCTTTTGCTTAAAAAAACTTTGGTAATCGGAAATATCAGAACCAAAAAATATCAAATTAAACGAACTTTGAATTTTAAAAAAAATATGCCAATTTTTGATATTAACCTTGATGAAACAAGGACAAGATTAATGAATCTTCCTTGGGTAAAAGATGCAAGAGTTTCAAGAATATTACCAGATACAATTGAAATCGAACTTTTTGAACGACGCCCTATTGCTATTTGGCAAGACGAAAATAAAAAACATGTTCCAATTGATGAAAACGGTGAAATTGTTCATACTGGTATCAATGGATTAAAAGAATTTATAATATTAAGTGGTGATGATGCCCCAGAAAACAGCGTTAATTTTATCAACGATTTAAACCAAGTCCAAAATATCAAACAAAGAATAAAAGCAGCAATGAGAGTTGGTAAAAGAAGATGGGATATTGTGATTGATGATGTCAAAACTGGGATATTAGTAAGCTTACCAGAAGAAAATATTGTGGATTCTTTAAACAAGCTTATTGAAATTGATAAAAAACACAAAATATTAAACGAAAGAACAAAATTAATTGACTTACGAATCAAAGACAGAATAAGAATAAGATTCAAACAAAATAATAACGAAGTATTATGGGCGGCTTAAAAAATAAAATGAACGAAACCTTAAAAAACAAATTTATTGCAGCAATTGATATCGGAACCGAAAAAACTTGTGCCATGATCGCAAAGGTCGAGCCTGACAATTCTTTTAATATTGTGGGTTTTGGTCACAGGAAATCAAAAGGTATCAAAAACGGCATAATCGTAAATATAAAAGAAACCGCAGAAATTGTAAGAACGACTTTAAGCGATGCTGAAAAAATGTGTGGTGAAATTGTAAGCGGAGTTGTCGTTAACACTCCTGTATCCGAGCTTTTTTCAAGCAACATTGTTGATGGTTTTCAAATTAATGATTCAATTGAAATCCAACCTCATCATGTTAACAAATTGATTGATACCGCATTAAGCAAAGCCATGATAAAAGGTGGCGGAATTATTCATTCAATTCCTTTTAATTTTTTTACTGAAAGCACAAAGGAAATTGAAAATCCCCTTGGAATGCCTGCAAGCAATTTGGGAATAAGAATGAATTTAATAAGTTCTCATACCAATTCGTTAAAAGCGATTGATAAAGTTCTTCTTGAAAGCCGTGTTTTAACCAATAAAAAAGTTGCCTGTCCTTTTGCTTCTGGACTTGGTTGTTTAAACAATGAAGAAAATGGAATTGTGATTGATATTGGTGCTGGAAAAACCTCGATTGGTGTTTTCATTGATAACCATCTTTTTCATGCTGGATTTTTGCCTTTTGGTGGAAGCCACATAACTCAACGAATTGCAAATGATTTGACCATTTCTTTTGAAGAAGCAGAAAGAATAAAGACCTTATATGGCTGTGCTTTTGTTTCTCCTATTGACAAAGAGACCGAAATTACGATAAAACCTATTGGAGAGGAAAATACATTATATTCAATTAATGTATTCGACTTAAACAGCTCAATCAGCCCTATGATAAGAAACTTTTTTAACGAGATAAAAGAATATCTTGAAAAAGAAAGGCTTTATAACATACCGTCTAAACGAGTTGTTTTAACCGGAGGTGGAAGTCTTCTTCAAGGTATCCGAGATATTGGTGCAACAATATTAGAAGGAAGACAATTAAGGCTTGGCTCTCCTTTGAAAATAAAGGGAAATGTCGAGGGAATTAACAGCGCGACATATTCAAACATTGCTGGGTTGCTTGAATTTGCGATGATTAAGAAATTTATAAGCCCTTATATAAAAAATGAAAAAGAAAAAGGATTAATTGATCGTTTTAAATCATTTTTTATGAAAAATTAACTTTTTAATGCGATGATGGTATTAATAAATTGATACTGTTATTTAAGATTTGGAGAACTTACACATGAGTATTATTATAGCACCACCAGAAAACCAACCAGAAGCACAACTCACACCTAAGATTGCTGTTATCGGTGTTGGAGGTGCTGGCGGAAACGCGGTCAACAACATGATTGAATCAGGCATGGAAGGTGTAAGATTTATCGTTGCAAATACCGATGCCCAAGCTTTGCAAATGTCAAAGACATCGGAAAGACTTCAACTTGGCATTTCAACCACAGGTGGTCTTGGCGCTGGCTCAAAACCAGAAGTTGGTAAATTAGCCGCAGAAGAAACCGAAGAAAAAATTGCTGAAAGTTTCAAAGATTTGAATATGTTGTTTATTACTGCTGGAATGGGCGGTGGTACTGGCACTGGTGCTGCTCCTATTGTTGCTAAGCTTGCAAAGGAACAAGGTATTTTAACCGTTGCTGTTGTTACAAAACCTTTCCATTTCGAAGGAAAGCCAAGAATGAGAACCGCAGAAGCAGGAATCAAAGAACTTGAACAATATGTTGATACTTTGCTTATTATTCCAAATCAAAAATTATTTTCTCTTCCTGGCGAAGACTTAACTATCCAAGATGCTTTCAAAAAAGTTGATGATGTTTTATCTTGTGGTATTAAAAGCATAACCGACCTTATTATCAATCCTGGTACTATTAACCTTGACTTTGCTGATGTTAAAACCGCTATGGAAGGTATGGGCAAAGCTATGATGGGAACTGGCGAAGAAAGTGGCGAGGACAGAGCTTTAAGGGCTGCTGAAAAAGCAATCACCAACCCTCTTTTGGACAGCACAAATATGAGCGATGCTAAGGCAATTATGATTAACATTACTTGCGGACCTGACCTTAAAATCAGCGAAATTGACAGAGCGGTTACCTATATCAAAGACTCAGCAAACGAAGACACAAATGTTATGCACGGTTTAAGATATGATCAATCCATGGGCGATGTTGTAAGAATTTCTGTGGTCGCAACTGGCATTAAAGGAAGCGAAGAACTTGCTTTAAACAAAGATGTAAGCAAGCCTAATCAAGCAATTATCAATCGTAAAATTCCTTTTCACACTTCTGACAACCGTGATTTGATTGAAAAAACAAAGGCTTTTGTTGCTGAGAAAAAAGAAGAAGTATTAAAAGAAGTAAAACCTTTGGTCGAAGAAAGCAAAGAAGAAGTTGTAGTTGAAACAAAACTTGAAGAAATTCAAAAAGAAGAAGTATCAATCCCAGATACAGAAGAAGAAATCATTGATGTAAAAGACGAAATCATCGAAGAAGAACCAAAACAAAGTTCTGTTATTCTTTCTATGCCTTCTGCTAAGGATTTGTTTAAATCTATATCAACCAAGGCTCCTGAACAACAAACTATGCCTTTTATTTCTCCACAAATCATTCCAATGAGCGATGGTGAAGGTCTTTTTAAATCACATGCATTTGCAACAAAAGTAAACAGCAAAAATGCTTTAAATCAAACAAAACCTTCTGAATTAGCTGATAAAATTGTAAAAGAAGAAGTTCCTTCAATTGGGCTTAATGCTAAAAAAGATGATATTTTTGTAAATCCTTCTGATAAGCCTGTACAAAGCTCTATTATCGAAGAAATACCAAGCTTCTTTAACGAAAAAATACCAAGCTTCTTTGGAAGAAAATAAAATAAGAACAAGGCTTTGTGACAAAAATAAACCGCTCTTAATAAAAAGGGCGGTTTTTTATTATTTTTTAATTAATATCCTTTAATATAACTTAAAAATATGCTTTAATCGTAATAAACTTAAACTTTTATTACTAACCTTAGAAGGGAGTACTTTGAGATGAAAAAAATGATGCTTGCTTTTGCATCTTTGCTTATTTCTTACCAAGCAAATACCGTGATGTCAAATCCAATTGCTAGTGTGGAATCTAATGTAAGCAAACAACAAGAACTTGACAAAAAACTTGGAAGAATTCTTTTAAATCCTGAAACAAATGTAAAAGAAATTGAAGATTTACTTTCAAAAGGCGCAAATGTAAATCGTGATTTAAGCAATGACTTCACACCTGATAATCCTAATCAAGGTATGACACCTTTATTAATTTTGTTAACTGGAAATCCTAATCCTGATGTTGCACAAACATTGATTTCGGCTGGTGCTGATGTTAATGCGGTAAATTCCGAAGGTAAAACTCCGTTAATGTATGCTGTAAACCTTTCTTCTAATGAAAAAATTGTAAACGCTTTGTTAAGAGCAAAAGCCGATGTTAATGCCGTTATAACAAGTAATGGTGTTACACCTTTGATGCTTGCTATTTTAAAACCTAATAACCTTTTTACCATTGAAACTTTGATAAAAGGTGGCGCTGATGTTAATGCAAAAGATGCTTATGGTAAAACTCCTTTGATGTATGCAAGTGAATCTATCGACGACCCTATTGTTGTTTCCTTGCTTGCAAACAGCGGTGCAAAAATAAATGATACTGATGACAATGGCGAAACTGCTTTGATGTATGCCATTTCAAAAAACAGAAATTCTTTGGTCGCTTTGACACTTATAAGACTTAAAGCTGATGTTAACATTACAACAAATCGTGGTGTTACTGCGGTTGGTCTTGCTCAAAAGCTTTCAAGAATGGATATTGTTGATGCTTTGTTGAATGTTGGTGGAAAAGCAACTACCGAAGAGTCTCTTGAAATTGCTTCTAAAAACAAAGAAGTAAAGA
>JAKJEU010000181.1 GCA_022705265.1 Pseudomonadota bacterium
ATTGTAAGCTTATCAAAAGGTTTGTTTGAACTTCGGTAATCATTTTTTACTGATAAACTTATGGCAATGTCTTCTAATGCATTTTTGTCATCAAGCAAGCATAATTTACTTTCCGAAAATAAAAGAGAAGAAAGACTTGCAATGTCATTTGATGAAATTCCCATTTCTCCGCCCAAAATTGTGTCGTAATCGTATGTTTTATATGGTCTTAAAGCTCTGGTTGAAATGTCCAAATCGACAAAGCTTTTTTCGGCTTTGAAAATATTGTATATTTCGTTTGCAACTTTTGACCTTGTTTCTTCGTCTTTTCCATAAATTTCACTGACCATGGTTGCCATTACTGGTGGTCCTGGTGGAATTTCTAAAACCTTTGATATTGCATTTTTATCCCGTGCAAAATTTGCGATATCTTTTCTTAAAATTGCGATTAAATCGTGGCTTGATATTTTTCTTTTGGTTTTATCGGTTAAAACGACCTGAAAATCGCTCATATATTCGTTGTTTCTTAAAAATGTGTGTTTGACAAGTCCCAAAAAAGAAAAAGGCCCAGCCACCCCAGAATAAAATTGCACATCTTTTACATATTGGTTTTTAAGTAAAATTTCCGATAATTCTTTTGACCATTTTATGTTTTGATTTAAAGAAGTTGTGGTGGGATAGTCAATTAAAACTTGGAATTCCTCTTTGTTATCAAAAGGGAGCATTTTAACCTTTAATTTAGTGGTATAAAGAAGGGAAAAGGACATGATTAAAAGGATAAAAACCAATAAAAAGAATTTAATCATATAAAGCTTTCGTTCCAAAAGTTTGTCCATAACCAAATGATATATTAAATCCAGCCTTGAAGTTTCGTTTTTCACCTCTAAACCTTTTTTCTTGGCACAACCATCAAGCTTGCAACAAATAAACTTTTTGAATTTTGTAAAAACAGAATCTTTTTTGTTTATTTTTCCACATCGTTTTGGGTCTTTGTTAAGAATTCGTATAGCAGCCCAAGGGGTAACGGTAAACGCAGTTATAAGTGAAATTATCATCGCAAAACTTGCCCCAGTTGGGATTGGTTCCATATATGGTCCCATCAAACCTTTTACAAAAGCCATAGGAAGTATCGCCGAAATAACCGTAAAAGTCGCAAGTATAGTAGGGTTGCCAACCTCGATTACGGCATTAATGGTGGCATTTAAAATATTGTTTTTGTTGAATTTAAGGTGCCGTTCAATGTTTTCAACCACAACAATCGCATCATCCACCAAAATTCCAATTGAAAAGATTAAGGCAAACAAAGTAACGCGGTTTAAGGTGTATCCAAGAAAATAATAAATTGCCAAAGTCAAAGCAAGAGTAACAGGAATAGCAATCGCAACCACAAAAGCCTCTCTTACCCCCATTATCAAAGCAATAAGCAAAGAAACCGAAATGGTTGCAAGGATAAGGTGGTGGATAAGTTCGTCCGATTTATCTTTGGCGGTTTTTCCGTAATTTCTTACGATGTTTACTTCAATTTCTTTGTCATTTTCTATTGCTTTTATGCGGTTTAAAATATTTTCCGATAAAGTTACAATGTTAGTTCCTTTTTTCTTTGTAAAGGCAAGAGATACAGCAGGTTTTGGTTCCTTATTCTTGCTTGAAATTAACGAAGCTATGGTTCTTTGTTCTGGTCCATCGATGACTTCGGCAATGTCTTTTATGTAAACTACTTGTCCACCTCTTTGTCCGATGGCAAGGTTTTTAATGTCATCAATATTTTTAAGTCTTCCACCAACTTCGATATCAAAAACCTCGCTATTGCTCCAATTATTGCCACTATATGCCTTTATATTGTTGGATTTTATCGTGTTTGCAACCGATATTAATGAAATGCCTTTTTTTTCCATTTTTATGGGGTCGGTGATTATTCTTATGGCTCTTTTAAGCCCTCCGATGAGGTTGATGTCGTTAATATAAGGAGTGCTTGATAATTCCTCTTTAAGTTGTGCGGCCTTTTGCCTTAATTCAAAATCGGATAAGGTTTTTGAAGACAAAGTTACAACCAAAAAAGGCACATCATCAATGGAATATGATTTTACCAAAGGTCCGTTAATGTTTTTTGGTAATTCATTTTTTAAAACCATCATTTTGTGATAAGTTTTAACCAAGCTTTCTTCTAAATTGGTGCCGACTTTGAAACGGACGGTTACAAGACTTTTGTTTCTTTGGCTGGACGAATAAATATATTCAACGCTTTCTTGTCCCCACAAAGATTTCTCGATGATTTTTGTTACTTTGTTTTCGATTTCGTTTTCATCTAAACCATTCACAAAAGAGCTTATGTCAATCATCGGAACCAAAATTTGCGGTTCTTCTTCCTTTGGTGTTATGGTAACGGCACTTATTCCAATAAAAATGCTTGCGATTATGAATATTAAGGTTAAATGAGAATTAATAAATTTCTTTGATATATCCAGCAATACCCTCGTTGTTAACCATTTTTCACCTCGTAATTGGAATTTACGATATAAAGAGCGTTAAAATGCAATAATTCAAAATATGAAGAGTTCATTTGATTGATAAGGCCAACTTGTCTTGATAAAATATCGACGAGTTGCAAAACATTTATAACCCCATTTTTAAAAAGTTTATAATTTTCAGTTGTTTGTTTTTTAAGCAATTCTTGGCTTTCATTCATAAGTTTTAAATTATCTTCGGTCGTTTTTATTTTGTTTTTAAATTTTGCCTTAAAGCGGTTTCAGATTTTCTTAAATAACTGGTTTTTGCTTTCAAAGAATTAGCCTTTGCCTTGGTTTCAAAACTTTTATTTTGTAAGGACGGGTTGAAAATATCCCATTTAAAATAAAGCCCTATGGTATAGCTGTCGTCAGTATTTCTGTCTCCATTTATTGCATTTAATTCGGAAAAAACTCCAAAATGAGGAAGATATGGAGCCTCGTCGGTAATTGCTTGTGTTTCAATGGCTTTTGCGTTTTCATATTGGGCAAGGAGTTGAGGGGAGGTCTCATCAAATTCAAGTTTTACAT
>JAKJEU010000182.1 GCA_022705265.1 Pseudomonadota bacterium
GTTTTGACCAATGGACACGATTTTTTGAGCTCATCACAACCCGACCGTCATAACTTTCTAAGGCCAAACCTCTGATTGCTCGACCTTCATAATCGGTGGCATTTACGATTGTAACTTGGTTTTCTTCCGTCTCGCCCATGTTAATTGCCAAAGGTGCGTCAATTCCATTTGTGAAAAAGAAATAATCATAAAAACCCTGATTAACCGTTATTCCATTGGCATATTTGCTTAAAGTCAAATCGCTTGATAAAAGTTTTAAGCTTAATAAATCTTTATCAAATAAATAAAGCTTACCTTTGTTTTCATTATTATCAGCCGTGTAAATAAACCAAAAATCTTTGCTTTCATTGTTTATTTGCCCCATGCTTTTAAACATTGCGATAATTTCTTCGTTTTCGTTATCAAATTTAAAAAACTCAAAATTACCACTCATGGAATAAATCCCCACCGCATCAGAATTACCCGAATATTTAAGGTCGATGTTTTTCATATCAAGAGCCGACATAACCCCGTTAAAAGGATCTGATATCGGTTTTGACTTTCTTATTCCTTTGAACTTATCAAAATATATTTTCACAATTTGACTTGGCATTATTAACCTTTTTTATAAAATTATTGTCGTGATGTTTGATATTGGCTTTACTTCATTAATCAAATTGTTATAAGCAATTTCAAAAGACTGTTTATAAGGTTCAAAGCCCTCATCCACATTATCAGCGATATAATTAACCACAAATTTTGTTATCAAAGCTTGTATATATAAATCTTCTAAATCTTCTGGAATGTTTAAGGTGTCAAGCTCGGCTTCAAGGTTGTATTTTTCTTCACCTTGTAAATTTTTAGCCATTAAAGAGGTCTTATACTTAACATTAACCTCATAAACCTTATCAGGAATTGGATGTAAAATAAGTTCGTTTTCTTCGTTAACCCCGTAATGAGTTGGAAGCCCCAAAGTATTATCAATCAAATCCACATCTTCCATCGGGCTTAAATAAACACCATTTATCCAAACCTTAACAATTTGTCCTTTTGGTTTTAAATAACTTTTAACCGTTGCAATTGTTTCAAAAGTTTGCTTTTTAAACTTAAACGGAAAATCATAAGAATTCCAAATAAAGGAATGAGCCATTTGGATTGCTTGTTTAATCGGTCTTTCAACACTTAAAAATCCATCAGGCTCACCGTCAGTCCCAGACCAAGGAGCATTCGAACACAATAAAATTATGTCGTAAAATGTCTTCATTTTTTAATTACCACATAAAATTCTTGATTGATTTCATGCTTTTTAAAAGGATAAGCCTTGATAAAAGCCGTTTCTTCGTTTGTCTTTATCATGTGGCGAAGCTGTCTCCAAGCGAAAATCGTCTTTGTATTTTGCTTTTTATTAACAAGATAAAAAACCGTTTCATCAGTTAGCTTTTCTTTGCCTTCATCTTTTACTTTTGGTGTTTTTTCTTGTTCGTTTTGAATGATTTTATTTTCATCATCTTGTTTTGTTTCAGTTAAATTTACTGGCATTTTGTTTCATCTCCATCTTAAAATAAAAAAATATAAAAAAAAGGCGATATAAGGTCGCCTCTTTTTAACCTATCCCAAGGTCATCACACAACCGGATAAAGCCTTTGGAATAACCGTCTTTGCACCGTAAACATAAAGCCCTCTGACCAAATCTTTGAAAGCGTCTTTATCTCGCAAGGTTTCGATTTTCACGACTTGGCTGGCAAAGGTAATCGCATCATTAATGCCGGCCATAACATTAACCGCTCCGCTAACCGTTGGAAGATTTGTTGAAACAAGAATATCAAGCCCCGCAATCGAACCAATTGAGCCAGTTCTTAAAATCTTATCCCCCTTATCGGTTGCATGGATAAATTCAGGTGCTTGTAACAAAACGGCCTCAATGTCTGGATTAATCACAACAAAAGGCATAACATCACCAGTTTTATTTTTGGTTTTATAAATATCATTGTCTTTTGCTTGGATTGCTCCGTTATTTTTCAAAACCTTGGCCAAATTAATAAATTGCAAATAAGCATTTTCCTTGGTCAAAGTTACCGGAGTTAAAAGATTTGAGGACGGAATATCGGCAAATTTTCCTAAAATAAAGCTATCCTTTACCAAATCAATTCCTTTTTTAGCCTCTTCCATAAACTTATCAGCTAAGCTCGTATTACTTTGAGCTTTTGTAATATCATCAACCTTGAAAGCAAAATATTTTTGTTGGTCGATATATAAGTTTTGAGAAGTTCCATCAGGGCTTTCATAACTTAATGCACCGCTTGGATCATAAGAATTAATAGTAATGCTTGGTGTTTCTTGGATTTTAACGGTATCACCAGCGTTTTTGATTTCGCCTTCATATCTTTTGTTAACAATTTTCATCGATACCCCAGAAATCTCTAACTTTTTATTTAAAAGCCCCGACCAAAACTCTGGGATAAAGACGGCTGCTTGTTTATTCATTGTGGTTGCTAATTCACTCATTTTTTATTTTCTCCTTAAAATTAATTAATTATTGTCTTTGGCAACTTGCCTTCTTTTTCAAGGCTCATTTGCAAGGTTATTTTGCCCGCATTTTTCAAATATTCGGCCTCGCTCATACCTTCAATTTCATCTTTTGAAAACCACTTATCCGTGCTGTTAAAATCGTCTCTGGCACTTGTTGGCGAGGCAAGTTCGCTTAACCTTTCGTTTTGTTTTGCTTTTAATTCTTTACCTTTTTCGTAATTTTCAATTGCTTGGGCTTCAATCTTGTCAACAAAGCTTTTTACAAGATTAAAATCGGTATTTGCTCCGAAATTTTTAATTGCAAAAGAAACAAGCTCGCTTCTTGCTTTCCCATCTAACCAAGCACCAGTTTCTTTGACAAAGTTTTCTAAATTGGTTTTTACTTTTTCATAATCTTTTTTAAGATTTTCTGATTTCAGTTCTTCGTTTCTTTGAAATTCATAATCTCTTTTATTATTTGCAATTTTTTC
>JAKJEU010000183.1 GCA_022705265.1 Pseudomonadota bacterium
TTCTCTTAATCTTTGCCTTATGTCCGAATTCTCGCTGACCAGTTCAATTAATTTATCCGCTTTTACCTTGTCAATTTGCCGTTCTTTTTCAATTTGAGCCGAATTTATTATCGTGAAAAAATATATAAAAATCACCGACAAAACAACAAACCCCAGCATGATAACAAAAGAAAATTTGCGGGTAACTGAATTTAAAACTTTTGGATACATTATCAATTCCTTTTTTATTTTCTTTATGTTATCATAATATTCTTTAAAATAGATTAAATTTTGTAAAAGTGAAAGCGTTCAAAAATGGCAATACTTAATTGGAATGAAAAAATGTTAATCGGGCAAAAAGCAATTGACGAAGACCACGAAAAAATCGCTAATTTAATGAACGAATTTCATGAAAAACAAGATTGCGATAACGGTTTTATTGGTTCTATCTTGCAAAAATTGTTTGATTATATTGATTCTCATTTTCATGCCGAAGAGCGGATTTTAAAATTAATCAAATACGAGGGCTTGGAAAACCACACAAAAGAGCATGAAAAAATCATTTCAAAGGTCAAAGATTACCGTGAAAAATGCGAAATGGGACAAATTTCAAAAGAACAAGTTTTGGATTTAATGTCATCAATTACCATTCGCCATTTTTTAAAAGAAGATATGAAATTCAAAGAAGCCTTAACCAACCGCAAGGCTTAAAGGCTTATTTATTTACCAATTCTTTGATATATTCGAAATTTTCCTTACCATATACGGAATAATCCACCAAGGATTTTATCAAAGCTTTTTGATATTTTTCCATAGTCGAAAGGTCAATATATTCGATATCCTCGTCTTTTAAAAACACATTGATATGATGTGGTTCGTAAACCTTGCCTACAAACGAATTTATAACATTAATATAATAAAGTTTGCCGTTATCCGACATTTCCAATAAAACCTCGCCGTTATCCGAACGGTTTGCAAGATCCAACATAAAATCACAAAATTTCGCAGGAAATATCATCGGAGACATACAACCAACATCGCTTGAAGAATGTTTTATACCTTCAATCAAATTGCCATGCATAAGCACGGAAACATTGCTTATGTCTTTTACCCTTACGCCTGACATCAAGATTTGTTTTGGGTTTTTCAAAAAATGAGCAATCATGTTTTTGATATGGCTTTTGCCCTCTTTTTTCGACCAAAAAATATCATCTGGATTAATTATGACTTTGTGGCGTTTTTTCGACATTTGATGAGCAAGCCCCACGGCATGTGCGGTTCCTCTTTCATTTTTTTGGACAGCGTACCTTATGCTTACCATTGGGTTTAAAAAAGTTTTTTCATAATTGTCGGCAAGTGCTTGGTTTTTAACTTTTAAAACCTCGTAAATTTCTTCGTCCTTGATTAACGCAGACTTTAAACTTTCGGCGATTTCATTAGATTTACAAACCAAAGTTATATATTTTCCGCCGATTTGTTCGATTTCTTTTATCCAATAATCGATAATCCGCACACTTCCAAAAGGAAGCAAGCATTTATGAACGACGCCTTTTGAATAAGGGTAACTTTCGACCGATTTACCGCCGCAAAGAATAACGAATTCGATATTTTCCATGATTTTTAACCTTTTAAAAACAAAAAAATAAAAAAGAGGTATTTACATATTTTATAAATAACCTCTTTTTTTTTGATAATCAATTAAAAATCGTATCTTATACCGACAACGGCTCCGAAATTTCTGGTTTTGCTTGATTTTTCAAGGCTAGCGTCAAGGAACATAGTTAAATTATGTTGGTTTTTAATCGAAATACCGCCACCGATTTCATATTTTGTACCGCTCATCGCGTCGGATTTTTGCCTTATATTATCGATGACACTTTCGCTTTTTCCATCGAATTCGTGGATTATGCCTGCTTTAATATATGGAGCATAACTGATTTTATCTTCTTTGTTATAAAATTTTGCTCCGAACAAAGCACCTCCATCAAATCTTAACGATTTTGTATCATTGATATATCCATCATAACCGTTCGAAGTTTTATAATCATCTCCTTTGATATATGAAAAGCCACCTTCAAACCTTGGGGTTATAAAGTATACGGTATCAAATTTGCTTTTTCGTTCATTAAGGTCGAATTGACGCCCGATTTCAAGAGTAAAAGTAGTCGAGCTTTGGTTGAATTTATAATCCATAGGAGTTCCATAAAGCTCGTCTGTTACGGATTGACGGATGAAATGTTGTCTTAAAACCGCATCGATAAAGAAACCTCGTTTATCGAAATAAAGCACATATCCACCCAAAGCATAAGCATCAATCACACCTTCGCCTCGTTCTCCGCTGGCTTGTTTATATGTCGCATCAGCCGAAGATATTTGCCCCAAAACACCAATATAGATATTTGAAAAATCGCTTTCTTTGACCTTGAAATCTCGACCGAATTCCATACCTTGTAAAGACGAATAAATTTTGCCTCCGTTATCGTGGGTTTTCGAATTTTCGTTAAAAGCACGGAAAAATCCAGATTCCAAATCTTTTGAACTTTGCCCCATGAAATCCCCCATCAAGTCGCCCAGTCGCTTATGAACCGAGTTCGATAACGCACGGGACAAGATTATCGCGGTGTTTATCGAATTAACCGTCGCAAGTGAAGTGTTTTTTGCCGCTCCGACCACTTCTTCGGTCTTTTTAATACTTACACTAGAACCGTCGTTTACTATGTCTCCAATCTTATAAAGCCCCACGGTTTTCATTCGTTCGTCTAAGGCTACATTGAAAACGCCATCACTTCCATAAGTTATGATATTGTCGATTTCCGCCCGTAAATCCGCGATGTAAAGTTTAAAAGTACCCGCAATATTGTCAAAGGTTAAAGGCTTTTTCTCGCTTGTTTCAAGCACTCCACTTCCTGAAATTTTTGGTGCAACTCTGAACGCTCCGTCGTTGCCCGTAAAGGACATAGTCTTGCCCGATAAATTAATAACCGAAGAATTATCAAATT
>JAKJEU010000184.1 GCA_022705265.1 Pseudomonadota bacterium
CCAAGCTCTTTTAAAACAGAACGAGAGGAAAATTCCAAGGCTTCGTTTTCTTTTAACATTTGAGTAAGGTTGTTTTTTAAGGATTTTAACCCAAGGAACCCAGAATAACCAACAGGATTTGATTTGTTTGCAAGCTGATATTCTTTTAACAATTTGTTTACAGAAGATAATATGTCATTTATGTGGTTTTTTTGTTGTTTTAAAATAATCAAAGCGCCGTATTGTTGCAAGGTTTCAGCAAATTCAGAATTTATGGCATAAGTTTTTTGATATTTGTTGGCGTTATCAAAATGTTTGTTTGCAATGACCGTTGCTTTACTTCCACCGCCTTGATACAAAGGCATATCAACACCAAGAGCAACTCTGTTATATATTTCTGATTTAGGGTTGTTAAGGTTGTTTGGAACAAAATCATTACTGGTAACTGATCGTTCTGATAATGAGCCCATAAAAATTTCCCCAGCATCGTTGGTTTGATATGATTTTCCGTTTGCATATATTCTTGGTAACCAATGTTTTTGGCTTCGTATCAAGGATTTAGAAGACGCATCAATCTCAAAATTTGCTGATTTAACATTATCAGAATTGTTTAAAATTTGTTGCCATACGCTATCAAAGGAAAGTTCCAAATCCTTTGCATAAGTTGTTGAAGTTAATGAAAATAAAACCATCGTCGTAAAAATATAATTTTTCAAAGTTACCTCACTTAAAAAAACAAAAAATTTCGATATTTTTACGGTATTTTATTTATCAATTTTATAAAATTAATGTAACATATACAATTAAAATTATGATGCAAGTAAGTTTGGAGCAAAATTTATGAAAAAACTTATATTAAAGGTGGATAATAAGGGTAATTATTTTGAAACTGAGAGGTTGTTGTTAAAACCAATAACAAGCGAGGATTTCAATTCTTTTTATGCGTTAAGTAAAGAGATTGAAAAGGCCTCTGATGTTGGGATTTGCATGACTTTTTTTTATTTTTATGTTCCAAAAAACAATATAAACAGAGAAAAAGAGCAATTTCAAAATGTTAAAAAATATTTTGACAGGATTTTAAAAGAATATGAATTGGAAAATCCGTTACTTTATTTTGTGGGCATTTTTGATAAATCCTCAAATAAGTTTATCGGTGGAATTGATATTGAATTTATGAAAGAAAAACAACATTTTGATTTAGGTTATTTTTTATCACCCTCGTTCCAAAGAAAAGGACTTGGATTTGAGGCGGTTACGACTTTTTTAAAACATTTTTTTGAACAATTTGACGAATTTGTAGCAACCGTTCACCCTGAAAATATGGCAAGTAAGAGAATGATTGAAAAGCTTGGCGGAATTTTTGTGGAAAATCAAAAAAATTCGATTTATGGCGGAGAACCAAGGCTTTTATATAAAATTACCAAAAATAATTTTTATATAGATTAAAATTAGAATTAATAAAAAATTTGATTTTTTGCGCTTATATATTTACCTTTTTGTTGATTAATAAAATTTTAAATCAAGGAGAATATATAAAAATGAATGATATAAAAAAATGGATAGTCCTTTTTTCAGGGCTCGTCATCCAAATGGTTTTGGGTGGTGTTTATGCGTGGAGCGTGTTTGCCCCGAGTTTGGTTCGTGATTATAACCTTTTAAACAGTTCGGTTGGGTTTATTTTTGGGTTTATAATTGCGACTTTTACTTTTTCTATGATAATCGGTGGAAGATTGCTTGAAAAATTTGGACCTCGTATTACATCTGTAATTGGGGTTTTGCTTTTTTCAGCAGGTTATGTTTTGGCATCTTTTTCAGATGGTAATTATTACCATATTCTTATAAGTTTAGGTATCGTTTCAGGTATAGGAATAGGTTTTGGATATGTTTGTCCATTGACTGTTGGAATGAAATGGTTCCCTAAACATAAGGGTCTTATTACTGGTGTTTCTGTTGCTGGTTTCGGTGGTGGAGCAATTTTGCTTTCTTATATCGCGAATATGATGTTTGAAAAAGGTTTAAATGTTATGGAAATCTTTTTTAATATTGGAATTTATCTTGGCGGAGTTGCTTTTTTATGCGCGTTGTTGATGAGCGAACCAAAAGAAGATGAAAACACAGTTCATAAACCTAAGGAATGTTTAAAAAAATACTTGTTTACCAAGACTTTTATACTTTTTTGCGTCGGTATTTTTGCAGGAACTTTTGCAGGGTTGATGTTGGTTGGAAATTTAAAACCTGTGATGTTAAGCGTGGGCTTAAATGATATGTATGCAACATTAAGCATTTCTATTTTTGCTTTGGGAAATATTATCGGAAGAACTATATGGGGTGAAATTCATGACTTACTCGGTTCAAGAAAGACAATATTAATTTCATTGTTGTTTTTGGGGCTTTCTTTGCCATTGTTACTTATAAATACTTTGCCAGAAATTTTGTTATTTATTGTATTGCTTGTTGGCATCGGATTCGGTGGTTGTTTTGTAATATATGCATCCTCGGTTGTAAATAATTATGGAATCGATTTATTCCCAAGGCTTTATCCTTTTTGTTTCTTATGTTATGGCATAGCAGGGCTTAAAGGGCCAGCAATCGGAGGGTATATTCACGAATTAATCGGTTCATATTCTTATGGAATATTGTTAAGTTCGGTTATTGTGTTGTTAGTATTTTTGTTGTTTTTCTTTAAGTTTGAAGAGGTTGAAAACGCTTAAAAACACGATTTTTTTTAATAAAAAGGCCTTGGTTTTTATGCTAAGGCCTTTTTTATTGCGGTACATTATTATTGTCTATTTTTTAGTCTATTTTTTTGTTGAATATTAGATATTAAAGCTATATAATCAAAACATATGATTAATAGTTAAAGGTTTTTTTAATGAAGTTTGTTTTTGGAGCAGATTTACACGGGAATTTAACCCAATATCGTAAGTTGTTTGATTATGCGACTGAAAATATTGTGGACTTGATTGTTCTTGGCGGTGATTTGACACCT
>JAKJEU010000185.1 GCA_022705265.1 Pseudomonadota bacterium
TATTGTTTTTTCAGTTGAACCAACTCTTCCCTCTTCCAAACTTGAAGCCACCGCCATGATTTTCATTCCACCGTTAAAACGAGAAGGAACAGAGAATAAAAATTCCTTTTCATTTTCGTCAGCATCAATAACCCCAGACCAAAAAACCACAGGCTTATCAACTTTTCTTGCAAATGGGTTAAGGTTTTTTGCAAGTGCTTCTTTATTAAATTCGCTTTCATCACCACCAATTCCTGATAATTCCTTTAAAAACTTGAAATCAGGCATAATAAGATCAAGAATTTGATAGGTCGTAACACCCAAAGCTTTTTTAGCAAAGAAAGTAGCAAGAGGTCTTGGAAGTTTATATTTTGCAACTTGTAAAATACCTTCGTCTACACCGTATACGATTACCTTTGATTTTTTCGAAGTTTTAAACATAACTTTAATATCTTCGCCTGGTTCGTATTTTTCTTTTTCAACACCTTCGGCATTTAAAACTCTTAAATCAATGTTAAGGTTTCTGGTTTCACGGTTAACTTTAAAAGGAACCACCGCATAACTTAATGGAGACATAAATATTTCTTTGTCCTCATAACTTCTTACAAACGAAACATTTACATAAGCGTTGCCCGAAATATCCTTTGGTAATTTTATTTTTTGAACCGTGGATTGTTTGTCAGTATTAAACCATTGATATGATTTTAAACTATCATCTTCGATACTTATCAAACCATAACCAGTATATGGAACATTTATACTGATTTCCATTTCTTCGCCTGCTTTGTATTCTTCTTTATTAAGCTTTACATTAAGCTCAGCATTTCTTTCCAAAGAATATGAAAGATTAGCAGAACCAGCAATCGAATATTCAATCCTTGCAACAATTTGGTCGGTTCTTTTGTCTTTTAAAACCAAAGCAAAATCGCCAACTGTTTTTGTGTTTAAATCGATTACATTATCTTTATCCTTTGACAAAGTATAATCAGATTTACTTACCTCTGTTTCCTTTTTTATTGTTTGGTAACGATATAAGCCATTAGGTTGTTTTACAAGCGAGGAGAGAAATTTCAATTCCTTAATTTCCAAAGAAATATCCGACAAATCAATTTTTTCCAAATCGGAATTAATTGCAATAAAGTCAATTTTTCTTACACTGTCCTTACTTATGTAATACAAATTTCCATCTGATTTATAACCAACCAAATATCTCAAAGGTGAAACGAGTATTTGATAACTTGAAGAAACACCTCTTCCACCATCAAGCTCAAACCCTTCTGCTCCTATTCCAAGGGCATAAGTTCCCTTTTCATATTCGTTTAAATCCACCTTAATCAAAGCCTCGCCATTTGCATCAGTTTTAAGCTCTTCCAACGGTTTGCTTACATTATTTCTTACATTATTTTCGTCTTTTAATGGGTCTTTGAAATAATAATCTTTATATTCTTTGAACCTAAAATCTGACGGGTTTAAAGCAAGTTCGCTTTTGACTTTACGAGAAGTCGCAGGAGAGCCAAACAAATTATCAAGATTTACCTTAAAAGCTAATTCTTTTTCGTTTTCCCAGCCTTTATTTTGTTTTTTATCAAGGTTAATTGCCATTTTTAAACGGTCTGGAACAAACTCTTCTAATTTAAAAGAACGAGATGCAACAAAATCTTCGCGGTAATAACCATCGTTTGAATAATTCTTTTTCAAAGTATAAATATAAGCATTATATTCGCCCGTAGTCATGGTCGAAGTTGTATCAATGCTTAAATCAAAGATACCTTCTTTTGGAAGATTTATGGTTTTCTTATAAACTTCTTGCCCGATTGGGTTTACAACATAAACTTCCAAAGGAATATCAGTAGGAATTGCAAAATTTTCTTGTCTTACCACTGCTCCGATTTTTATATTCTCGCCTGGTCTGTAAATTCCTCGGTCTGTAAAAAGTTCGGCATTAACTTTGTTTTCGTTGTTATAGCTATAAATCCCGCCGACATTAAATTTTGAATAATTAACCGAAGTTTCATAACTTTTATAAGGAATAAAAGAAACATCATCACCTTTTCTTGCTACGAAGGCGACAATTTCCTTTTCATCAATGTAATTACTTAATTTAGGGAATTTAACATGACCGTCGCTATCACTTCTAAACGATAAAGCAGGTGTGCCATTAATTGACAAAGCGTCCACGGTTACATTTCTTAATGGTTCTCCGTCTTTGATTGAGGAAACAAATACATCGAAACTTTCATCTTTGTTGTTTTTAACAAGCATTCCGATATCACTTACCAAAATCAATCTTTTGTCTTGGTTGTTATAATCGTTGTCTCTTACTTTGACTAAGAAAATGCCTTTTTTATCCGCAACATATTTTTCAAGATTAACCGAAGAATAATTTGCCTTAGCAGGATGTTTTGAAGCAAGCGAGATTTCTTCGTTAAATTTTTCGGCAATATTGTTTTCGCTAAAACGGTAACCATAAAATTCAGGAGATTTGAAATCACCATTGCTTTGAGAAATTAAATGATTAATCACATCGCTTGAAATTCTTGAAATATCAACCCTTATCTTATCAATTCCACGAGAGATTAAAGGAATATTTTGTGAAGCCTTGCTTGTAATTACCGAACCATCAAAAGCGATTTTCAATTCCTTTGGATATTGTGGAACTTGCTCATAATTTTCGTATGATTTTCCAGTTTTTAACCCCTCTTGTGAAGTAATTCCTCTATCAAGCATTACTCTCAAATGTTTATTATAAGTATTCTCATCTCTTACATCGTATTTAAACATGATTGTTTTTGAATAATCGTTTTCAGTTGGGATTAATTCAAAATCAACATCATTTATTTTTTCTGATGAGGGATAATTTCCTTTTACAAGCGAAAGTTTAAGATTATCCTTAACATCAGTAACCTTGGCAGGAGAAGTAAAGCTTAAAGTTAAAATTTGTTCTGGTTCATCATTTTTTTGATTATTTCTTATGATAT
>JAKJEU010000186.1 GCA_022705265.1 Pseudomonadota bacterium
GATAAATTCAATGCTTTATCCACCAAATCCACCTTCAAATAAGCATTTTTTACAGTATATGGGCTTAATTCAAAACTTTCTGAAGATAAGTTTAAGCTCAAATCAAAGTTTGAAAGATAAGATAAGTCAAGATTTTCTTTTGACCAGCTAATTCTTCTTTTACCCACCTTATTATTCCATAAAGCAATATCATTATTAGGCAATAAAGTATCCGCAATAAATTGTGGAGCTTCTAACGACAATGCAATTTTATTTCTTTTATCCATCAAAGTTTCGATCAAACCACTTCCAGAAATTTTCATTGAACCAATACTTGAATCAATGTTTTTAAGGAATATTTTATCACCTTCGTTATTAATATTTGTTCTTAACTTAAACCAAACGCCTGCATTTTCTGGATAATATTTATCTTGAATAAGGGTTAAAAAGTTTTTGAAATTAGGGTGAGTAATATCAAGCTCATAATTATAATTATCAGCAAAATTACCATTAATTCCAACGCTTAAAACATCTGATTTAAAAATTGATGACAAAGAAAGGTTATCAATTTTGTCATTTAATTCAAAAGAAACATCAATACCTTTAAGCTTATTAAAATTAGGGGTTTTTAATTTCAAATAATTAACAAACTTAACAAAATCCGATGATAAAACATTCTCTGATTTTACTTCACCTTTTAACGATTTAAAAGAATTTTCAACTCCGTCAATTTGACCATTAATTGCAAACTTAACCCCAGAAACATTTGAAGAAGAGATTTCTTTAATATCAATCAAGTTATTAATATTTGAAAGCGACAATTTTAAATTTTCAAAATCATGATTTTTATAAACAAAGGACTTTGCATCAAGATTCAAATCATAATCGAAAGGCATCAAACCTTTAATCTTATTTACATAAGAGGTTAAAAAATCTTTATAAGAAGCATAATTTTCGACTTCTGTTCCTGCATAAGTGTCCACAGAAATCAAATCAGAGGACAAAGAAACCTTAGCATAAGAGCTTTCTTCATTTTTAACAAAGCCTAATGCACCTTTGAAACCTGTATCGTCAAATCTTAATTCCATATCGGATAGATTAATATCATTCACATTTCCCTTTAATACACCTGATAATTCGACTTTTTTATATGTACTTAAAGTCTCATTTTCAATCGTTTTACCAAACCATTTTGTAAAATCAGAAAAAACATCAAAAGAAGCGACTAATTTTCCATCAATTTCAAGTAAATCATTATCTCTGATATTACCTTCCACCTTAATATTACCATTTCCAGGAAAAAGAATTGACAAATCAGATATATTTAACAATCCTTCATTTATATCAAATTTTATATTTAAATTTTTAGCGGCATTATCCTTATAATTAACGACATCAGAAGTTAATGAAAATTCAACATTTTTTTCTTTGCCAAAAGAAATATTATTTTGTTTAACATCATTTGCAAACTTATTAATCAAATCCATAAAAGGAGCAACACTTATTTGAGCAAATTCCATATTCGATTTAATATTTTTATTTTCATCCACTACATAAGAAAAAGACCCTTGTGTAACTGAATTATTATCATCTTGTTTACCAAGGTTAATTGTTCCTTGCAAAGTCTTAATGCTACCATCAAATACGATTTTATCAATTCCAAAAAGAACAGGAATATTAAATTTTTCATAAACCTTATCAGCTTTGACAAAAGAATTAACCATATTAAATAAAGAAGTAGCATCTCCTTGAATCGAACCATCAAGAACATCATCTTTTAATGCCCCTTTTACACTCAAAGAAAATTTTTCTTTATCATTTCTTGATAAAAACAAATCTAAGACAGTCGCTCTATTTTTACTAAGCTCGGAAGAACTTGCTTTTAATGAATAAGGAACGGACTTATAATTAAAATCAAAATCAATGCTAAAAGGCCCAGAAGCAGAAGAAATAACAATATTTCCTTCTAACTTATCGAAAATATATAAAGTTTTAAGTTGTTCAGAATCAACTTTTACAACACCATCAATAATATTAAGCTTATTAAAAGAAAAACCTTTTGCCTTAACCACAACATTTTTATCAGTTGATCTAAAATCAATTACAGGCATATCCTCTTTTTTAACCAAATTTTTAAGCAAGAATTCATTAATATCAAACTTTGTGTTTTCAATATGCCTTGTATAAAACTTTGGATTATAAAGAAAAATATCAGTTGGAATTATGCTTTTAAAAAATAAAGGAATATATTTAACTCTTAAAAACACTCCCAAAGCATTAACAACTTCGATTTGTTCCTCTTTATTTTTATTTAATTCCCCAATCCTTACATTTTTAAGATAAAGATTAGGCTTAGGAAACATTTTAAAAGTAATTCCACCATCAACCTTTAAATCAAAACCAGTTTCATCTTTGAAATTTTTCTCAAATTCAGTGGTGTATGAATTCCAATCAATGAACATAGGAATCAACGCAATTAAAGTAAATACAACAAATACTACTGATAATCTTATAAATATCCGCACTTTTTTATAACCTTATAATAATTATTTTAACTTAAAGCATTATATATCAAAAGAAATTAAAATGTAACCAAAAATACTTTGACTAATCATAAGTCAATTCTGTTTTTGTTCCAAAAAGTCTATCTCCTGCATCGCCAAGACCTGGAATAATATATGCTTTTTCGTTTAATTTCTCGTCTAATCCTGCGATATATATCTTAATATCAGGGTGGTTATCGGTTAAAACTTTAATACCTTCTTTAACACCGATTAAAGCCATAAATACAATATTTTCACCGCTTACGCCTGCTCTTTTTAAGATATCAATCGCAAAAGAAGCCGAGTTTCCAGTAGCAAGCATAGGATCCACCACAATAAACATTCTTGATAACGGAGCTGGGAGTTTTTTAAAATATTCCACAGGTTTTAAAGTTTTATGATGGCGATAGACTCCGAT
>JAKJEU010000187.1 GCA_022705265.1 Pseudomonadota bacterium
ATATAAAGGATTACTATATTGATTAACGAACAAGTATGGCCAGAAGGAATGGAAAAAGAAAGTTTTGCGAAACTTTTTGAAGAGTCTTTTGGTGAAAATAAAAGCCTTAATGGTTCTGTTGCAAAAGGATCAGTCGTTTCAATCGAAGATGATTATATCGTTCTTGATGTCGGTTTGAAATCAGAAGGAAGAGTTTCTGTAAGAGAATTTGGTGATATCTCAAAATTAAAAGTCGGCGACAAAGTTGATGTTTATGTTGACAGATATGAAGATAGAGACGGCATGGTCGTTTTATCTCGTGAAAAAGCAAGAAGAGAAGAATCTTGGAACGAACTTGAAAAAGCTCTTAACTCAGGTGAAAGAGTTATCGGTAAAATTTGTGGCAGAGTTAAGGGAGGCTTTACAGTTGATCTTAATGGCGCTATCGCTTTCTTACCAGGTTCACAAGTAGATATCAGACCAATCAAAGATGTTGGTCCATTAATTGATACTCCACAACCTTTCCAACTTTTAAAGATGGACAGATTGAGAGGAAACATTGTTGTTTCAAGAAGAGCTGTGTTAGAAGAAACCAGAGCTGAACAAAGAAGTGAATTAATTAAGAATTTAAGCGAAGGTCAAATTTTAGAAGGTGTTGTAAAGAACATCACAGATTACGGTGCATTTATTGATTTAGGTGGCGTTGATGGCTTGTTACATGTAACAGACATTTCTTGGAAGAGAATCAACCACCCATCAGAAGCTTTATCACTTGGTCAAAGTGTTAGAGTTCAAATCATTAAATTCAACTCTGAAACACAAAGAATTTCTTTGGGTATGAAACAACTTGAAGCTGACCCATGGTCAAATATCGAAGCTAAATACTTTAAGGGTGCAAGATTTACTGGTCGTATCACAAATATCACTGAATATGGTGCATTTGTTGAATTAGAATCAGGAATCGAAGGTTTGGTCCATGTTTCTGAAATGAGCTGGACAAAGAAAAACATTCACCCAGGAAAAATCGTTTCTACATCACAAGAAGTAGAAGTAGAAGTTCTTGAAATCGATCAAGCAAAGAGAAGAATTTCATTAGGTATTAAGCAATGCGCTGAAAACCCATGGAAAAACTTTGCTAACAAACATAATGCTGGCGATGTAATCAAAGGCGAAATCAAAAACATTACTGAATTTGGTTTGTTTGTTGATGTTGGTGGCGAACTTGATGGTATGATTCACTTATCTGACCTCGAATGGGGTAAAAATGGCGAAGAAGCTGTTAAAAACTTCAAAAAAGGTGATATGGTTGAAGCAAAAATCTTGGAAATCGATGTTGAAAAAGAAAGAATTTCCCTTGGCGTAAAACAATTAAGCGAAGATACAGAACAAAACGCATTAAATGAAATCAAAAAAGGTGCTGTTGTAACTGCTGTTATCGTAGCTGTTGAAGATGCTGGTCTTGCTGTTGAAGTTAACGGCATTGCTGGTTACATCAAGAAAATTGATCTTTCAAGAGAAAAGTCAGAACAAAAAACAGAAAGATTTGCAGTAGGCGAAAAAGTTGATGCAAAAGTTACTTCAATTGATAACAAATCAAGAAAAGTAAGTCTTTCTATTAAAGCTCGTGAAATCGCAGAAGAAAAAGAAGCTATGGAAGAATATGGTTCAACCGATTCTGGTGCTTCTTTGGGCGATATCTTAGGCGCTGCTTTGGCTAAGAAAAAAGAAGAAAAATAGTTTTTGTTAAACTTTGATTAAGTAATTTATTGCTATAATCAACACATAACAAAAATAAAAATCAAGAAAACAGAGGACGCAACATCCTCTGTTTTTTTTATGTTTAAAATGGTTTTTGATTTTAAGTCTTAATTAACCTTTTTATGTTTATAATCTAGTTATTAAGAAATACTTCTTAAAGTTTAACGGTTAAAAAGTGGAAGACATAACATCTTCCGCTTTTTTTTATTTAAGTAATTGTTTATGCGAGATAAAACAATAAAATTATTAATAAAGTTTTAATTTCTTTTCTTTACAATTAAAAATATCCTTATATAATATTTTTAATCCTTTGTTCAAAAGGAGTCGAATGAAATGAAAATGCTTTGTGTGATTATTATGAAAACGGTTCGTATCTTTGGTGTTTTGCTTACTTTTTTGTCGGTTTTAACCGCTTCGGCTGAGGCTGTGATTGCTTTTGGTGGCGATACTGCTTATGAAAGTTTGTTTACCTCTGAGGTTTGCGAAATAATACTTGGCAACGAAGTTGTTGCTGAAAGCTTTTTTACACAAATTTTATTAAGCCTTCCTGCTTGGGTATTTTTTGGTTCTTTGGGTATTTTTATGATTTTTGTATCAAGATTTAAAAAGAACAGAGGCGAATTGGCCTATAATAGGTTTTATCGTAACTTTTAGAATAAAGGTGCTTTGATTAATGAGGATTTTACCAGGCTCTCCATATCCAATCGGTGCAACATGGGATGGGAGAGGTGTTAATTTTGCATTGTTTTCGGCAAATGCGGAAAAAGTTGTGCTTTGTCTTTTTGACGAGCATGAAGCAGAAGTCGAAAGAATAAATGTTCCTTATAATACTAATCAAGTTTGGCATATGTATGTCCCAGATATGAGACCAGGACAACTTTATGGGTACAGAGTTTATGGGGAATATGCACCAGAGCGAGGACATCGTTTCAATCATTATAAATTATTGCTGGATCCATATGCAAAAGTTATAACAAAACCGATTGTTTTTCATGAATCTCAGCTTGGTTATCGAGGTGGTGTGCATAATGCTGACCTTACTTTTGATCGCCATGATAGCGCTCCTTATATGCCTAAATGTAAGGTGGTTGATGATACTTTTTATTGGGGGAGAGATTTGCCTCCAAATATTCCGTGGAGTGAGACAATGATTTACGAAACCCATATGAAGGGTTTTACTATGCTTCATCCTGATATTCCTTT
>JAKJEU010000188.1 GCA_022705265.1 Pseudomonadota bacterium
CTTCCCTTATACTCATCGATAAAAGAAGCGTTCGCTTGATTTATAATTGTTATAATTTCTGGATTTGATAATAAACTTTGAAAAGAGTTTTTAAGATTTTCGATTAATCCTTTGGCATTAAGATATGCTTTTATCATATTTCTTACATCTTTGTTATGTTCCATAAATAAATCGTTATATCCCAAAATATCAACACCTTGGTTTAAGCAAAAATCATATTTTTCCTTTGCGAAAATTCGTTCGAACATAAGAAATTGTAAGGAATATAAAAAATATTTTTTATCACGCTGAGACCCATTAATTTGTCCTGCTTCATTTGATAAAGCATCATACATTTTATCAATATATGAATATCCGATATTTCTTGCTTTTACATCTTGACTATATTCCAAACCACCCATAATAGCAGAGGTCATGGCTTGGTTTTTAACATTAAGGCTGACTATTTGTTTTTTTGCATTTGTTAAGCTTTTGACATCTTCGTTATATGTTACGACTTTAAGAATAAAGCCAATCATAATCGTGGCAAGTACCATACTTAAAGGTTTAAAAGCTTTGTTCATATCAAAAATCCTTTATGTTGCAAATTGCTCTCTTAAAGTTTTTTCGCTAAAATCATTGCATTTATCATAAAGCAAAGTTACATATGATTTTGTGCTTTGATGAGCGATAACTTCTTTTACATCACGAATTTGAATATAATCAGCCGTAACATTTACGGGTCTTTTTTTGCTTTGAAGCACTTTTAATCTTACTTCGATATTGTTTTTTAATATAGCACCGTTCCAGCGTCTTGGTCTGAAAGTACTTATTGGTGTCAAAGCAAGTAATTCCGAATTAATAGGCAAAATCGGACCACGAGCGGACAAATTATAAGCCGTGCTTCCAAGAGGAGTTGCAAGAATAAGTCCATCACAAACAAGGTTTTCAAGCCTTTTTACACCATCAATTTTAACTTCGATATTTGAAGCTTGTTTTCCTTGTCTAAACATTGCTATTTCATTAAAGGAAAAAGCCTCATCTTTTTTATCTTCGCCACTTATCGCAAAAAGTTTCAAAGGTTTGATATCAGTTTTCGAAGCATTTTCAATCCTCTCCACAAGCTTTTCCACCTTAAAATCATTCATTAAAAAGCCTTCTGTCCCTTTGTTAAGGCCGAATATAGGTATTTTTGTATCGATGAATTGGTGCATGGTATAAAGCATATAACCATCGCCACCAATAGCAACAACGACATCAGGACTATCACCTTCATAATTTTCATAAAGCTTATGAAGGTCTGTTAAAGCATTTTTTGATTTAAAACTGCTTGATGCAAGGAATTTAATTCTCATAAGTTTCTTTCTTTATTCTTTCAATCATTGCAAAAAGACCGTTTCGTCTTTTTAAGGTTAAATGAGCATTTATTCCGATTTTATCAAAAATTTGTTCAACCTCAATATTTTTGATTTCCTCGGAAGTTTTGCCATTATAGACATCAAGTAAGATATAAATCAATCCTTTTACGATAACTGAGTCACTATCACCTAAAAAAGAATAAGTGTTATTAGGGTTTTTTATAACTTTTATCCAAACTTGGCTCATGCAACCATCGACTTTGGTTTCATCGTTTTTATATTCGTTGCTCATAAAAGGGACTTTTTTTGCCAAAGTGTTGATTATATAATCGTATTTTTCTTCCCAATCTTCTAAGAATTCAAAATCTTCCATTAATTCAGACATTTTATTTTATCATCTCCAAAATATCTTTTGCTTCATCACTTAAACGAGTTAAATCCCAAGCAGGTTCCCAAACAATCCTTACCGTAACTTCGCCCACTTTGTCGTTATAAGCAAGGGAAGTCGCAACAATCGTAGGCATTTCCCCAGCAATCGGGCAAGTAGGGGTGGTTAAGGTCATTTCGATATAAACATTACCATTTTCGCTTAATTCAATTTTGTAAATAAGCCCTAAATCGTAAATGTTAATAGGTATTTCAGGGTCATAAATTTCTTTTAATACATTTATGACTTCTTCTCTTGAAGCTTTTTCATCACCAGCTTTCAAAGGCATGCCAACTGTTGCAACTAAATCATCACCTTTTAATTGCTTTGCCATTTGCTTTATTTCATCATCGGTAAGTAAGCTTTTTATTTCTTCATCACTCATTTGAACAAACCTTTTATTTTAACCAATCCTTTTATTAACTTATCGATATCTTTTTCATCATTATATATGCCAAGAGAGGCTCTTACAACGGATTTTTGCCCCAAATAATTAACCAAAGGTTCCGCACAATGATGGCCAACTCTTATAGCAATATTTTGTTCAGCAAGCAAAGTCCCAACATCATTTGAATTAATGCCTTCGATTATAAAGCTTCTTATAGCATTTCTTTTTTTCCCAAAGCCAAAAATCTTTATACCATCAATTTGCAACAAAGATTTTTCAAGATAATTAAACAAATTATGGTTTTGATTTTCAAAATTTTCCTCGAAATAATCAATTGCGACCTTTAATCCAACCGCTTCGGCAATCGGAGGGGTTCCAGCTTCAAATCTTGACGGAGGGTTTGCATATGTGGTTTTTTCGATTGTGACATTTTTTACCATGTCTCCGCCAAATTGGTAAGGAGGAAGCTTTGATAAAACATCATATTTTCCATATAAAACCCCAATTCCGCTGGGACCATATATTTTGTGACCTGAAAAAACAAAAAAGTCACAATCCAAATCTTTGACATCTTGTCTTTCGTGGACAATAGCCTGAGCTCCGTCAACAACGATTATAATATCTTTGTTATAAGAACGGATTTGCTGGATTACTTCTTTGACATTGAAAATAGTACCCAAAACATTCGACATAGCCGAAAAAGCAACAACTTTGGTGTTTTCATTTAGCTTTGATTTCAAATCGTTCATATCAAAATCGCCATTTTCATCAAGACCAAACA